>CALXAO010000017.1 GCA_944386295.1 uncultured Clostridia bacterium
CTTTGCGGCGGTGTTTCTGTCAAATGCTGCCGCATTGACCCCGAACACACATTCTGGTATAATTAAAGACACCGAACGATCTCAGGATTCACTTTGTTCCGAGAAAGGAGCAGCTTATGGAACAAGTGAGGAATGAGCAAATAATTTACAGCGCAGCAGTCTATTGCAGACTCAGCAAGGACGATGATCAGGCAGGCGAAAGCGTTAGCATTGAAACGCAGAAAATGATGCTGACGGATTTCTGCCACGAACGAGGATTCTCCATCTACGAGATCTATGCGGACGACGGTTATTCGGGGTTAAACTTTGCTGGGGTTAGATAGCGATACTTTTTACATCTAAGGTGGACGGATGCCGACAACAGGAAATCACCATTGTCTACCGTTTCATCGGGACGGCAGACGAAATTTGAAACAGGAATAAAAGTGAGAATAACGACCGTGCAATCGCCCTTTGCGGTTGCCGGGTACATATATAAGTCCAGCCGAGACCGGGCTGTACTATCTGCAGAGCCGGTATTACAATCCGGAGACCTGCCGGTTTGTGAATGCGGACGGGCAGATGGCGGGTGTAGGCGGCGACGTTGTCGGCGTGAACCTGTATGCCTATTGCGGAAACAATCCGATTAACAGATTTGATCCTGCAGGAGATGCCTGGTGGCATTGGGCCATTGGCGCCGCAGTTGTTGTTGCCTGCGCGGTAGCGGTTGTAGCCACCGCCGGCGGCGCTGCCGCCGGAATTGCAGCAGTTGCAATGGTTGCAAATGGTGTGACGGCGGCGACAACGGCCACTACAATAGCAGCGGCAACCTTTATAGGATCCGCGACAGCGTTTGGGATGGCAGCGCTGACAGCGGCGTCCACTTCGACCTCTGCGGAAGATTTTTGTGAGCAAGGGAGCTGGGTGACGGTTGCCGAAGTTGTAGGAAGCGGGGTGCTGGCCGGAGGGTTGACGTATTTCTCCAGCAAATCTGTAAGTTCGAAAGTATCATCAGGTGAAACTTTTTTACCGGATAGTTACTATGAAAATAAAAAAGCACCAAAATATAATACTCCCGATAGTAATTATATTAATTATAGATATAATAGCTTTACTGAAAAATATGAAAGCTCAACAGCATACTATGATTATGCTGGTAGACAAATAATTCGAATTGATTGGACAAATCATGGATATTCTTCTCATGGTAATCCTCATATTCATTATACACAATATGGAGTAGGATTTGAAGGAGGAAAAATAATAAGATGGGATTAAATAAAATAATAAAAAATTTAGATAAAATACAAGGTCAACAAATAGAAATTAAACAATTTTCAATAGAATTTTCCAATTTATCTATGATAATATTATGTAATAATTGTAATTTTCAAGTTATAATTCAAAATTTTTCAAATTTATGTATTCAAAATTGTTCTTTTCCGTTTATTATTCAAGGAGTAGAAATTATAGATAACATAGTGAAAGGATGGGAGAGTGATTGTCGCTATATGTTTCATGATTATGAAGACGAGAATATTAGTTTTTATTGTCAGGAAATAAAAATAATAAAAATTTAAATATACGACGATGGTTTCCTGAAGGAAACGGTAACCGAAATGGACGAGTACGGGAACGTACTCAGCGTTCCCGCGGTGATGTATTACTATTACGACGCTGCCGGTTCCCCTCTTGGTCTGAACTTTAACGGGACGGACTATCTGTACAACATTACGCTAATTGGCGGCCTTGTGGGAATCTATACCCCCGACGGTACCCAGGTCGTCTATTATAGCTATGACGAATGGGGATATCCCACCGGCCGGACAGAGTCCGACCTTGCCAGATACAACAGCCTGCGGTACCGCGGGTATGTTTACGACGAGGAGACCGGGCTGTACTATCTGCAGAGCCGGTATTACAATCCGGAAACCTGCCGGTTTGTGAATGCCGACGGGCAGATGGCGGGGATAGGCGGCGATGTCGTCGGCGTGAACCTGTACGCCTATTGCGGAAACAATCCGATTAACAGATTTGATCCTGCAGGAAATGCCTGGTGGCATTGGGCCATTGGCGCCGCAGTTGTTGTTGCCTGCGCGGTAGCGGTTGTAGCCACCGCCGGCGGCGCTGCCGCCGGAATTGCGGCAGTTGCAATGGTTGCAAATGGTGTGACAGCGGCGACAACGGCCACTACAATAGCAGCGGCAACCTTTATAGGATCCGCGACAGCGTTTGGGATGGCAGCGCTGACGGCGGCGTCCACTTCGACCTCTGCGGAAGATTTTTGTGAGCAAGGGAGCTGGGTGACGGTTGCCGAAGTTGTAGGAAGCGGGGTGCTGGCCGGAGGGTTGTCGTATCTTTCGACGTTGTCAAAACCATCAAACCCGGGAAAGGCATTTAAAGAAGGAAAAATTGGGATTCAGTATGGTATTGATCCCAATACCTTGACACCTCAAAAAGATTTAAATAGTTTAGATCCTCAAAGAATGGCCGATGCTGTAAAGTTTGCTGGAGATCAATCTATTATAGTAAGTAGAACAGGAATTATACAGAATGGACATCATCGTGTTGCTGATGCTATTATAAATGGTCGAGCTGTTGATATCTTTGTAGAACCATTTAAGTGATTGGTAGGTGTATTTATGATAAGTCAAAATGATCTATATGATTTAGAATTTTCATTAATTTGTATACGCAATGATATTAAATATAAATTTAATCAAGAAATATTGTCGAAGATTATATTTGTATTGAAAGAAACCGATACAATTTTTGAAGATAATCAGATTCGCAAAGCACTTGCATCTATTAAAGGCCTTGATCAGAAACGATGGTATTATGTATATCATAATAATGTTTATGTAAATCGCCGTTTTTTAAAAAATAAACTTATCTATCAATTATTTATAAAATTATGTGAAGAACTAAATAATATATTAAAAAATAATAATTATGAAAAAGCATATGATTTAGTTGATAGTTTCCATTGTTTGCCTAATATAATAGCAGAAAATAATTTTATTATTCCAAAGTCTTTTTGGAATATTTATGTAAAACCCTATCGTAATAAATGGGATAAAAATTTTTTAATTGCAGAGCAAAAGCTTTTTTAAGTTTATTTAAGACTGCGGGTTTTTAATTTATTTCAACCACAGTCGTGTTTGAAATTGTCGCGGGAAGCTTTTTTATTTTAGTAGAAGATTTCAAACCCGTACAAAAAAAGGTGCGGGAAGTGGTATGAGCTGTTGTCAATAAAGCGTATGACTTAGTTCATATATTTCTCTTTGAAGAAGTTTTGTAATTGCGAGGGGAAGACAATGTTGTTTAATGGAGAATTGACGGACCGTTCTAATTTTTTTTCCTATGATTATTTAAGAGTGAACAGTTGCGATTTTCAGCAGCGCCGGAATGCGCTCGGTGTGCAACGGTTGCATGGAAGAAAGGATTTTCATTTCCTTTATATTATCAATGGATGTTGTGTCGCAATGGTAAATGGCAGTATAAAGTCGCTTTTTCCTGGAGATTTTCTGATTTATCGGCCGAAAGAACTGCAGCAGTACGATTTTGTAGGGGATGAATCTGCGGACAGTTATTACTGTCATTTTTCCGGAACAATTGCCGAGGAGCTGATGCGGCGTAGCGGGTTGCTGGATAAAAGTCTTCTGCACATAGAGCCGGACGAAGAGTTCCTGCTGCTGTGGCGAGAGCTTGTTCGGCAGCGTATGACCGGGCTTTCGTTTTGGGAAATGGGAAGTAACGGGGTTTTGCTTCAGATTTTTGCATATCTGGCCCGGTTTGTGAAGAAGTCTGCAGGGATGCAAGAGGTTTCAAGTCGGGAATTGATTTCTGAGGTTATCAACACCATGCAAAACGATTACCGGAGCAATATTCCGATAGAGGAATATGCACGGCGGTGTAGTCTGAGCAAAAGCCGTTTTCTTCATATTTTTCGGGCGACTGTTGGGATTTCTCCTTTGCAGTATGTGCTTCGGGTCCGGATGGAGCATGCGAAGTATTATCTGATTGAAACCTCCTGGCCAATTGCTCAGATTGCGGCGGAGGTTGGGTTTCACGATGCGCTGTATTTCAGCCGGAGTTTCCGAAAAATAGAAGGCTGTTCTCCCACCGAATATCGGGTCCGAAAAATGCGGGCGGTCATACGAAAGCAATAACAGCATTTTTATCCATAAAATCAGCATTTTTATGTATAGAAATCATCTCTTGTTTTTAGTATACTGAAATTACAGTATTCTTTCTGTCATTTTTGGACTGAAACAAGAGGTGTTTTTTTATGAAAAAAGCAATCTGTCTTCTTTTTTCCATTCTTTTGTTGGCTTCGGCACACCCAGTGTTTTCCGCTTTTTCAGAAAATGTGATTTTGATTTCTTCAGTTGCGGAACTGCTGAATATCGGCAAAGATTCTTCTTATCCCATGAGTGGCTCCTACCGTCTGACAGCGGATTTGGACCTTTCTTCTGTCACCTGGGTTCCCATTGGACAGGAAAGTGGGACTGCCAAAGTTCCGTTTACCGGAACCTTTGATGGAGATGGTCATGTAATTAGAAATATGCATTCTGGTACTGAAATGGAGGAATATACGGTTTCTACCAACGGATGGGGAATGTTTGCTTATCTGTCGGGTGCAACGGTCAAAAATCTTATTTTTGAAAATGTATGTTTTAATCTTATTACTTCCCAGCCCAGTTCAATCTATCTTGCTATGGGAACCCTAGCTGGTTATACGGCAAAGGCTACAAAAGTAACAAATGTTGCTGTGGTGTCCGGCTTACTGAAATGTACCCGACCATATCAAGTTCGGATCGGAGGAATTATCGGTGGAATGACATCTTCTTCCGGTCTTGAGGTTTCAGGGTGTTATACTGCCTGTACTATTGAGGGCGGTTGGGATGCCGCAAAATCGGGCAGTGCAGGTAGCTTGGCTGGAATTGTGGGGAATAACGGTTCTTCTTCAGTAACTGGCACTGTACGCAACTGTGTTTCAGTTTGCAACATTAAAGCAACATCCTCCCAGTCCACTTATGTAGGTGGGCTGGTGTCCGCGTCGGGCGGCGAACGCCTTTACTCAAAATTTACTGTTACCGATTGTTATTATTTAGCGGACGCCGTTTGCGATAACGGTGCGACGATACTTCCTTCTCCCGACTACGGGACGGGTTTTACTGTCAATGATTTTTCTGGGGTGACGGCGGGGCTGCCCGGATTGGAGGAAGGGTGGACCTTTTCTTCCGGCTATTATCCTATTCTTACTTTGGCCAGGGCTTATCAGAAAAAAATTGTACCTGTGGAGGAAACCGATACTGTGATTCCCATTGCGACGCTTTCCGATTTGCAGAAGATCGGAAAAGATAACGCTTTCCCTTTGAATGGTGAGTATATTCTTACGGCAGACATTGATTGTGCTGGGGTTGCCTGGGAACCCATTGGCTATTCGACACAGGGAACCTTTTCAGGCATTTTTGACGGAAACGGTTATACGATTCGAAATCTGCACTCTGGGACAGACGCCGAACCTGTTTCAGTGGAAGCCGGTGGGTGGGGGCTGTTCCGGGCAGTGCGTGGCACAGTAAAAAATCTGGTTCTGAGTGATGTTTTTTTCCATGTTATTACCCCGGGTACCTACAATGCATTGGGTGCGCTGTGCGGTTATATTTCCGGTCCGGCGGTAATTGAAAATGTGGCGGTAGTTTCTGGGACGCTCAAAGATACCGGTTCCCGGCAGATTCGCAGTGGCGGGCTGGTTGGAGCCTCTGTGTCTCCGGCCGGCTATACAATTAAAAACTGTTTTAACGGTGCGGATGTCGTGTCTGGACTCCCGGTTTCGGGTAGTAATCTGCTTTTGGGTTCTGCCGGAATCGTCGGGTCATCCCCAACCTATGCAGGAACGATTGCCTTTTGTGTCAGTGTCGGTAATGTTACGGTAGATGGCTGGGGCTTTGCCGGTGGCCTGGTGTCTTCCTATGACCGAAGTGCGCCAAAGATGGATATTATCAACAGTTATTATTGGGAGGATGGGATTTGTTCCATTGAAAAAATGCAGTGGAACGGAACCGGAGGGACTGCGGTTACCAAAGAAAATCTTTTAAATGGCTCTCTGGCGATAGCGCTGGACAACACATTCTGGACGGTGCGGGAGGGATATTATCCCTATTTAAATATTATGCAGGGGCAGGCTCCTTTTATTGGAACTCAAACTGTCTGTTCGGTTGCGGAACATGTCCGAATGGCTCTGGAAGACTTTTTCTATACGAACGGTACTACAGAGGAAAGTCTGGAAGCGTATTTAAAGGAGCTTGTCTGGACTTCCGGATATTCCGTTACGGTAAATGACCTTCTAATTTCCAAAGCAACCCCCTTTGAAGCAGGTTCATTGACCTGTATTGTGGAAGTAACCGACGGGCGGGAAGCTGAAGATATTCCTGTGAATCGTGTGCTTGCCGTTATTCCGCAGATGAAAGTAGATTTTACCTCTTCTTCGGTAGGCCGGGCCGATGGTATGGTAACTGTCGTCCGAAGCGGCGGAGCCGTATCCGACGGAACTTATACCCTCCGTTGGGGAAACGGAACTGGATATGATGAAAAATATCAGCCTGTCTGTGCGAAGCCGGAAGCTGACATGGTAACCTTTACATTGGGTTACAAAACGCAGATTCCGGAAAATGCGACACATCTTTGGCTCTGTCTTGATGGTATACCGCTTTGTTCCTATCCTATTCCTGAATCTAAGCAGCTGACGGACAAAACGTTGGGTGAGCTTCAGTATGCCTTTGGTATGGTAGCGGATATTCATATTAACGCAAAAACTTCTGCTGGAAGCGCACATCATACCCAGAATTTTGTGTATGCTTTGCAAGCTATGAATCAAATGGATTTTTTGGACGCAATTTTCTTTGCTGGGGATATTACTACCTATGCTACCGATAATGCCTATGCTATTTTAAAGGAAAACCTGGACCGGTACAATGCCCTTCCAATTTATGCGGTAGTGGGGAATCATGATATCCTTTCCAAACATACGGGAATCAAGGATTTAGAGTCTTCCTTTCTGCGGTTTCAGCAGGTGTTTCCAAATACGAAGGATATTAATTATACCGTAACCGATTCTTCCGGAAACCTTTATGTTTTTCTGGGCATCGGACATGAGGGGCTGGATGCTCAGGCATTGACTGCCAGTCAGATTGCTTGGTTGGACAACACGCTGGCACAGTATTATGCAAAAACGGATCGGGGACACGCGTTTCTTATTTGTCATTTTGCGCCGCAGAAAACCATTGATCCCCGGGACAAAGACGTGCTGGCGGTTGCTTCTTCCGATGCATTAAAAGCGGTTGTTTCAAAATATCCCCAACTGGTTTATTTTTCAGGGCATAGCCATTATGCCTTTGCGCTGGATGCAAATTTTTACGACGGTAACGACACTTTCTGTAACCTGCTTCACATTCCCTCGCTGGGATCTTCAGTAATTCTGAATGCAGAAAATGCAGCGGAGAATATTGCTAACGCAGACGGATATATTGTTAAAGTATATGAAAACCATGTGCTGGTTCAGGGATATGATTTCATTCGGGATCAATATGTAACAATGGCTATGTTTGCCGTGGTTGACAAAACCGAAACCGTCGAGTGTTCCGGGGTTGTGACGTGGGAGCACGGGGAAAACCCCGTGGCCGACCGACCGTCCTGCTTGACTGTGCAATTGAAAAATGGATTGCAGACGGTAGAAACTTGTACGGTTACAGCAGACAGCAACTGGGCATTTTCTTTTACCGTGCCGAAATACGATGCGGTTGGGAACCGGATTGTCTATACCATAGATTCGGTTTCGGTTCCGGGGTATACGGAACAGGTCGACGGCTGGCAAATTAAAAACACTTTTATGCCGGATTCTCCTTCTACCGATGTCGATTCTGACAGTGATACTTCGCCTGAAACGGGGGACTACGGTGCAAGCGGCTGGGGGGTTCTGATACTGAGCATCTTTGCCGTGGCAGTTGGAACGATTATTTTTGCATATCTCGTGAAAAAGCAAAAAAAATAATCCCCCTTTAAAGCTTAGACAATAAAAAAGTTTCTGCCAGAGATCGCGACATTACGCGGTTATCTGACAGAGACTTTTCTTTTTTTTGTAAAAATTGCAGGGAAAAAGAAGATTCGTCGGAAAAATTCAAAAAAAGACTGCAGGATTTTTCTTTCGCCGTCGGATCCTAAATTTTTTATTGCAATTTTTTTGTGAATTTTTCTATTTTTCGACAGCATCCTCCCGAATTCTTTAAAATTTTCCTGAATTTTCCCGCAGGAGCTGACAGCTTTTTCGCTTGCTTTGTGGTACAATGTGCGTAACGGAGTACGCAAACATCTCCGAAAAATACACACAAAGGAAGTGCAATCAAATGAGCAATAATAAAACCTGTTGTTTTACCGGATACCGTCCGCAAAAGCTTCCCTTCGGTTTCGACGAAGATGACATTCGTTGTAAAATGCTCAAACAGATTTTGCGCAAAGACATCATTCACATGATTGAAGATTTCGGCGTTACCCATTTTATTTCCGGAATGGCGTTGGGGGTGGATACTTTTGCTGCGGAAATTGTATTGGAAATGAAAGCAAAATATCCTCAGGTTCAGTTGGAATGTGCGATTCCCCATGAAACCCAAAGTAAACACTGGCCGGAGCTGTCCCGAAACCGTTTTTTTGATTTGGTTAGTCGGTGCGATACCGAAACGCTGCTGCAAACCCAATATACAACCGATTGTCATCAACGTCGGAATCGTTATATGGTGGATCAGTCGGACTATGTAATTGCAGTTTGGGACGGACAGGCTGGGGGAACGGAAAGCACCGTTCGGTATGCCCGGAAGTGCAAAAAGAATGTTTTGGTAATCAATCCCAGAGAATTGACAAAAACAAAGGCATATGCGTAAGAAAGACGGAGGATTAATCCTCCGTCTCAGTCTGTCAAAAAAAGTCCAGTTTCAGAGGGGTGTTATAAGAAAACAGAGAGGGACGGTTGTGCGCCGTCCCTCAGAATATTTCTTATTTCACCGCCGCATTATATTGGGTTTTTTTCATATCAATTCGATAATAAACACTAAATCTTTTGTTATAGGGGCTTTCATATCAAACTGAGCTAATCGCCATTTGGTAACTATAATCATGCCAAATATTATCAGAACAACTGCAATTATCTCCGATATTCCCTTGTGCACAAAGGAATTGATTTGTTTTAAGCAATGTATATTCTCGTGAACAAGTTCTTGCTTGTCCACATCGGTTTTATTCAATGCATCCTTATAGTTGCATCTAACATACCTTATATTAAACACATTAGCTTCCTTTCTTTTGCAAATTCTTTATGGTTATCTCGGAATGGACATATTCTTTGAACATATTATACGAACACAGTCCAGAATTCATGCAAAACTAATTATCGTTATATCTGCTTTATTTTTTGTATTATCTCTTTCATAGAGAGACATCCATATCATTTTTTTGTTTTATTGATCGCAACCACATTCTGCCCGGTTACGCGGATAATCGTTCCCCGTTTGCATTTGGGGCAGAACAGCGGGAAGTTTTCAAGCACCGTATCGGGGCGCACCTTAATACGGGTCTTGTTGTTGCAAAACGGACATAAAATCCATTGTTCTTTTTCTAATGCTCTACTTCCTATCATTTGGGTTATCTCATACTGTTAAAAATTATCCGACCAAATACAATTAGAATATACGGTATAATACTAAGCAATATACTGCTGACAATAACCCATATGATAATTTTTAGAATGGTTTTTGTTCTGCGATTTTTTATGGCTAACTGTTCGTTTATTCGTTGAAGCTGCTCGGATATTTCATTTTTATCTTCTTTTTCAATAGGTATTTCATTTCCCAAAAGAACACTTACAGATACCTCAAATAAATCCGCTATTTTAATAAGCATTTCAGAGTCTGGCACCGATAAACCTTTCTCCCATTTTGAAATAGTCTGTCTTACAACATTTAACTTAACAGCCATTTCCTCCTGAGAAATCCCTTTGGATTTTCGAAGATTTCTAATGTTATCATTTAGCATATTGACACCTCCTTGTCAGCTACCTATATTATACTGATATGTGCCGTTGCAATCAAGCAACGCATATTAACATCACTGTTTGAAAACTCTTTTTTTCACCATTGAACGCAAAAAAACTGAAAAAATCAAAATTATTTCTTCCTACGAGCATCAGCAGGCTTTTTCGCGTCTTTTGGTATCAACCAAACGCGGCTAAACTTCACCGCGCCGGGAATACGGCCACCAGCGCAATAGTAGTTTACACGGCGAGGGGTCACGCCCCATTTTTCACTTGCTTCTTTCAAGGTCATATAGTCCATAGCGCACCTCCATGAAGTACATTATAGTTCTTTTTTTCGAACAAAGCAAGAAACAGAATATAAATTATAGAATATAACATCGAAGCGTTATCTGTTGAAAGCAGCGAGAAGAAAAGCCCCTTCTATCTTTTGGGCTTGCCCAGCTCAGCTTGCTTTATAATCAATGCTACATGTACTCGTCCGTCACACGCACATATGGCAAATCGTCCAGATTGTAGAGCGTCCGGGTACACAGTTTATTCCTGTAGCGGGCATAGAGAACGGCGGCCCACGGAGGGAGCCGCCATAAAACAAAGAGCTGTTTTCCTGCGTTCAATATGTCGATTTCCAAACTTCCAAAATTGCGATATCACCAGACAAAAATAACTACGGCGTTTTCGTCTGTACCGTATATATCCACCTGGATCCGATTGTCCGCAGAAGTCGGAATATCCTGTATGCTGTCCTTGGTGGTATGCCGTTTTACTCCGCCTATCACGCCAATTATATCTTTAATTTCGGTCACGTCTGAAATGGTAATGCTGTCGCTGTCACGGGATATTACGATTTGGACGGTATCCTCATGCACTGGTAGATTTAACTCGTATGTGCGCTGATTTCTTAAAAAGTGTTGTACACCCAAAACTCCAACGATAGCCAACATCGCAACCACCGCTATGATTATTAAAAATTTCTTTTTGAGCTACCTCCTATCGTGGACGAAAAACTTTGATAATCTTGCAATATGCAATTATACAGACAAGGTTTGTTATAGCCGAAAACAGTCTTGTATGATATTCAAAAACGCTGATTAGCAGCCATATCGTTTCTACTACCAAGAAAACCAAAGGGACAAACAAGAGTAGCCTTCCTGCTACCGTTTTTCCTCTCGCACTCCAAAAGGCAGCAGCAAATACCGCGCAAACTGCAGCGGGAACAACGCTATACCACAGCCAACCGCCGACACTTCCCATAATCAGTTCACCAAGCGTTTCAAATGGTGTAAATTCTGAACTGTAAAACATTTTCAAGGATTGAAAAGCGGTAGTTATCAGAAAAAGGAAAAACACATATAGACCTGCGTTAATTGCGGCCACATACCGTTTTTCGCTAAACAGTACGATAATGGCAGTGGTGACCATCCAAAAGCCGTAAGTATCAGAACTGAAATAGGAGAAGTCCCATAATGTGCTGTCCGGCAACCAAAGAAACAACGAAGTAAGCAATCCGGCGGCAATTCCCAGTATCGCAGTCAATATGTAATTTCTTGTTCTTCCGTAAAAACAGATAGTGTCTTGATTGCTCAAATGTGCCGCCTCCATTTATTTCGTTTTCTCCAGATTAACGCCCTCAACTCTTGCAATATACGGAGCGATAGCGTTTGCTTCAAGCTCGGTTTCTAATAGGGCTTTGTCAGAGAAAACAATATTGCCGCTTGAGGTCATAGGCAGTAAAAATTGTGTATCGTTCATTGTTTCAGCAGGTTTTTCAATGATAATCACAAGCGGATTTTTTGCTTGAATTGCTGAAAGCCCATTTCCTACATTTGCGGGAAAGGCAAGCAGCCCATCCCCGGTATATTCATAAACACCTACTCCATCGGGATATTCACTATTCGCAACAGACCACACTTTCATGTGATCTGTTATCAGTTTCAGCATTCCGGCGGGAACGCTGTCAAAATCAATGGGAGTAAAGTTATCTGCGTTATCAAACTTGCTTATCCATGCCGGATTTACAATTACAAGGTGATCGTAATTTCCAAGTTCAGCTTTTGAAATTTGAAGTGCGCTGTCTACTACAAAGGACAATAGTAGACTATCATTTTCCTGCATGGTATCAAGCAGCTTTCCGCCCTCTGCAGCAAGTTCCTCCGTATCGCAAACGGTATCGATGTCGTTGCATACAAGCTGTACTAAATTTGAAACATCGTATTGTTCCGTCAACGGGGTAGTAAGTATTTTCGTGCCTATAAAGACGCAAACAGCTATTACACATACGGCGACAGATAAGATTACAATATTCTTTTTCTTCACTTCGCTACCTCCATACTCTAAAAAGTGCTTTATGAATTACTGCACTTAGACACATCAACTTCAGTCGTTTGATACATCACCATTGCCGCTGACCGGGATCGTTTCCCCAAGGTATGTAGACTCCGGCTTAAAAATTGTGATAAAGAAATCCTATTCCGGGCTAAAATCTCCCGCATCTCCCGCATGGACTGCCCTGCATAAGTATGGTAATCCGATGCCACACCGTAAGCTTCAACGCCCAGCTTTTCTGCAATGTAAAGCATCCGGTACAAGTGATACTCCTGCGTTACGATCAGAATTTTATCCGCCTGAAAGATTTCCTTTGCACGGTAAATACTTTCGTAGGTGGAGAAACCGGCGTGGTTCATAAAAATATCTTCCGAGGGAATCTCTGCATCTATGGCATATTGCTTCATGGTTCCCACTTCGTCATATTCCTCTCGGCCGTGATCGCCGCTCATCAGCAGCTTTGGGGCGGCACCTGCATTGTAAAGCTCTATACCCCGTGTAAGGCGGTCCTTGAGCATATCACTGGGATTTCCGTCATCCTTCACCTGGCATCCAAGAACGAGAATGCAATCCACACCATCAAGCTCACTTGCCTTTTCCGCTGTTATAATGCGGTCTGCGACAGAGCCTTTAACATGAGCATTGATGCCAAAAACTGTCGTCGTTCCTATCACAGCAAGACATAAAATTACGATCAGGGGTATTATCACCGCTTTTTTCTTTTTCATATCTGAGTTCCTTTACTTTTACACGTTTTCATTCTTCAGGGCATCAATAGGATTCCTTGTTAATTTTCCTCATCGAGTACATCTTGATTGTCCGGACATTCAGTATATATGATTTTTTCTGCGTATCTCGGATAAGCGATAGCATGGAAAAATTCATAAACTATTGGCAAAATTACCACGATCGTCAACGCTAACATACTTATATGGTTTAATCATAGCTAAACGTCGTCCGTTTGACATCAATTACGCATATCCCGTAATTTATACGCTCGGTCATATACGGTTTTGATGTAGTCCTCAAACTTTATTTTGGAATAATCAGTCCCATATTTGTTGTAAATATCACTGTTTATCTTTAATTCAAAGGTCATACTTGCATTTATCAAACCTTTCCATGGCATTTTCCCAATCCTTTATACCGTCAAAAGGAATTAAGTGTAAAGCGTCATGGAATGTGATTTGCTCACCGCTCGCACCTTTATTGTCGTTTATATGCGTTGCAATAAGACTATCACCATCAAAGCAAGCATATCCTTACCTCTGTTGTAACACATTTCGTGTCCTGTATCCAAGCAAAACCCGACATTGTCATAATTGCGAAGTTCACTCATTGATTCTTCCAGATATGCCTCTCCCTCAACATTTATTCCTCCAAACGGTGCATGAATAGACTGATATTCCATACCGAGCTTATCTGCAGCTTTTCGATATTCCCCAATTCTTTTTAGGTTCATATTCTAAAAAGAAAGCATCAAAGCCAGCGTTTTTGAAAAGTCTGATTTGTTTGATAGCTTCTATCGGAACAGAGTTGAAAATATTCAACCCTAATTTCAACATAAACATCTCCTCAAAAAATTTTGTTTGAGTTATTATAACACAACAAGGTTTTACTTTCGAATGAATTTCAACCGGTATCCGTTTCCATCTGCTTTTTAGCAGATAGAAACGGATACCGGTACGGTTCAAACTCCAAATTACAGCTTTATTTTTTTGAATATTCTACATATATTGAAAATTAACAAAAGAACTATCGTTTTCTTTTTGCGTAAAAGATGATTCTTTGACAGTCTGAAATATACTATTTATTTTCTTTTTGAAATGGAATTTTTTATTCTGCCTGGGCAATAGCTTCAATTTCGCACAGGGCACCTTTGGGCAATTCTGTTGCCGCCACACAGCTGCGGGCGGGACAGGGTGGGGAAAAGACTTCTGCGTAAATTTCGTTAAACCGGTTAAAGTCTTTCATATCAGTCAGAAAGCAGGTGGTTTTAATGACTCGGAATGCACCGGCTGCGGTCAAAATCTGCTGCAAATTTTTCAGTGCCTGCCGGGTTTGCTCTTCCAGACCGCCTGGGACCATAGTTCCTGTGGCCGGATCCAGGCCGATTTGTCCTGATATAAAAAGAAATTCGCCGGCCCGAACGGCCTGAGAATAGGGACCTACGGCCGCCGGGGCCAATACCGTTTGAATGATTTCCATTGTCTAAAATATTCCTTTCATTTGCGTTTTTAGGGGATCTCGCAGGGGAAGAAAGTCCAACCGCTCAAGTCCCAACTGTTCGGTTATGGTACAGGCAGCTTGAAAGACACTTCGTTTGCTGCAAATGCTGCGCGGTGGGCGTTACAGCCGCAGATAACCTGATTGCCTATCTCTGCGGCAATTTCCCAGAAATCCCGGCGAGGATAGTATCTTCCATTCCGCATTTCCAGCAGAAGTCCTGCTACTGGCACAGGCGGGTTATTTGTTCGCATCAAAAAGCGTAATTTCCTGTAAATTGGGGGAGATCGGGATGCGCGATATAGGAAAAGCAGCCGATACCCCCGCTCTGTTCCAGTCGGTCTATGTAGGTTTTTAGCAGTGCTGGAGCGGCAAAAGGAGTTTCCGATCCCCCAGCCGTCGGTTCTTATGGGATGATATGCTGTCCTAAAATCAAGTGTTCCGGACGAAAGGGGAAAACTTCCTCCAGGAGCGAATCAAATAGTTCGGAGTAAATATTCTGCTTCAAATCCTATTTGAACGGACATTTGTCCGGTATATTCCCTTTGCAGAACTTGTAGAGAGTAGAATCGTCGGAGACCTGTTCCGGCTGCATGTGCCATTCAGACTGGAATCCGTTGGGAAACCGGTAGGGCACATGCTCTGAAAAGCTAGCTCTTTCAACCTGCCTGTCGGGCGTTTTCCACGTATGCGCAGTCTGTGTCCGGCGCAGAGTGATTGTTTCGGTATGTATGGGTGTGATAGCTTGCCAACAATCCTCAGCACCTCCGTATAAAGGCCAGGTTTGCTTCTAGATCCGCAAATGTTGTGGGATTTTCTGCTGGGGGATCCTGTTCTACAATAAACCATTCAATGCCGGCGATCTGAGCTGCTCGAATATTTGCTTCCACGGTTACATCGCCGGTTCCCAAAGTGACCGGTGTCCGGCCTCGGACATCTTTTACATGAATCAAATCTAGAAGTTCTCCGGCCTCCGCAATTCGGGCCGGCGTATCTTCTCCGGCAGCAGAGCACCAACCAGTGTCAATTTCCAGATGAAGACCAGGCACCTGGTCGGTCAGTAGGTCTTCCAGCTTTTGTCCGTCCCAGACAGTTTCATATTCCTGTGTGTGATTGTGAAAAGAAAGGGAAATTCCCTCTCCGTTTAGTTTCTGGACCAATGGACGGATTCGTTTAGCTACTGCCAGCAATCCTTCTTTGCTTTCGTAGGCCTCTTTCGGAAGAGAGGGCAGAGAGACAAATTTCATGCCCAATTCTTTCAAATAGGACAGTTCCAAATCAAAGTTTTCTTCAAACCGGGCCAGTGATACGTGAGAACCTGCCGCCGTCAGGCCAGTTTCCTCTAGCATTTCCCTGATTTGTGCCGGTGTATAGCCAAAATAGCCGGCGAATTCAACCCCATCGTACCCGATGTTTGCTATCTTTTTCAGTAGGCCGGGGAAATCCTTTTCTTCTTCAAAACGCATAGTATAAAGCTGTAGTCCAATTCTCATAATATGCCTCTCTTTCTGTTATTTCAAGATTGCATCGCTATCCTGGAATCGAAGAAAAATGTCCTCCTTCGACAGTTCCTGGCATGCAATGTTTTGTTCTGCTGCTATGGCGACCATCAAGCCAGCGGCTTGTCCCTCTGTCATGCAGATGGGCATGACAGAGCGGAGCACAGAGCTCCGTGGTCCATGGAAATATATCGGTCACTGAATAGCAGTCCTTCAATGTTTCTGGCAATTAAGGTGTCCATAGGAATCCCGTAGGGAGTTTCCACTTTTCGAAGCACAGTACTTTCTTCCGAGCCACCGTAAATATTTGTTTTATAGCCGCCCAGGGAGACTGTATTTGGGGGAACATTTCCTTCAATAATGTCGGTTACAGTGAAGGTCTCCAGATCCACAAAGCGTCGAGATTACCGGACATCAATGGAATACACAGTGTTCAAAACCAGGCACGTATTTTTACAATATATGCACAATCTCTGAAACTTGATGTCCCTGAATTTTCTCGTCGGTTTAGGCTGTCGATGTCCGATCCGTCGCAGTTAAGTACTCATGCGTATTGACAAAGATTTTACCGGGAATGGTAGAGCTGATGTAGATAATGTTTTCTCGCCGTACTGGGCAGTTAATTTTTTTTTCGCAGCTGCTCCAGGTACCTGCATTCCAACAAATACATGATTGGGCGTGCTCCGCCACAGGTTAGTGTTATATCCTCATCTACCTGTACAGTGTTTAGAGGTTCCATATTGGCGGGATAATCTTCCAGAAATTAAAAAACTTTTCTTCGTCAAATCGTAGGAGGAAAAACATAACCGTAGGGGGATGAATCATGCTGGCGGGTTTGCTTTTTTCATAGACCGCGCCGGCTAAGAACCCCAGATCCCCGTCGCCGGTGGCTTCAATGAAAACCTTAGCTTGTAGATCTGTGCGAATCCCTTTTCCCATGACAGAAACCCGGTCAGTTGTCCATTGTTTACCGAAACATCGCAAAGTTTGCAGTGGAACAGTAGTTTTACACCGGCTGCCAGGCACATTTTCAAGGTTTGCAACTTAAACAGTTCGGGATGAACCAAAGTTCCCGAATTGTGCATCGGACAGCGGGAAGGTTCAAAGGATTTGCCCTGTTTTTCCAGTTTATCTACAATTTCCTAGGCACTTTCCCCTACAATCTGTTTTCCGTTCTGATCCGGAAATCCCAAAAGGGGAAGACCTATGGCGGCGTTTCCCCCTAAGTAGCCATTTCTTTCCGCTAAAAAGACGAGCTTTCTGCCAGGCGACGGTAATGGCAGCGGGAATGCCCCCGGGCCTTTCCCCCCACTACAACAACATCATAGTCTTCGGTGCGAGTTTCCATAGTTTTATCTCCTTTCTTAGTCTTTGATAATTAGAGCCATAAACACTAAATCCTCGTTTCCGATATTTGCCAGCCCATGTCCGGTTCCGTGGACAGTTATTGTCCGATCCCCTTGCTTTATGGGCCGCAGGGTTCCGTTGTCGTTGTATTCTCCCTGTCCGGATAAAATAAAATAGATCTCGCTTTCCCCATGGTGCTCATGATATCCTAAAGAGCTTCCCGGTCCAATAGTGACTTTGGCGTACAAGCCGCATTTGCCTTTCATTTCTTCTGCCGACAGGATTCTTTGAATGGTTACAAATCCCGTCCCTCCGCACATGTGTTCGATCCGTTCTGTCGTCATTGTTTTTTTTGTTCTCCTTTTCTTGCCTTCCGAAAAGAAAGACCTTTTACCTTATTATACCTCACTTCTGTTTCGGAATCAATAGACTTCTGCAATATTTTTCATTTTTGTTCAATATTCCAGACTGCTGTATGGAAATGCCATGCCAATTCCAAATTTTTTTTAATACAACATGGAAAGGACTGTGTTTTTTCTGCCATTGTTTTAAATAAGCAGGAAAAATGACAGTGGTATTCTTCTGTCAAGTCGTTTCCTTCCTCGTTGTAAAAAGTAATAAGTGCACAGGTCCGGTAAAAACGGACAATACCCCCCTTTATGGTAGAATGAAAATACTACCGGATTTTGTATGCCAAGAGAAATAAAGCAATATGAAAAAAAAATATTAAATAACACAAAGAAAAATAGCGGAACGGCTTGGGTTCACCTATGAAAAAAATGCACGATTTCTTTCCCGGAGTAGCGATTAAACCAAAAGACAGACCGAGAAAAAGGGGCACGGAACTGCCACCATCTGTTCAGCAATTAAGCAAGCATACACAATTACAGTATGAACTTTCAAGGGATTCAAAACGGAAAATGAACGGACGCGGAATTTTCTCTCGCTCACCGAAAGGAAGGGAGGACAAGCGTAAAGTATAAGGATAATTCAATAATTTTTTTAGTGTTTCAAGAAGCGGTTACTGTGTAAAAAGAATGGATATCCCTGCAAAAGACCTCCCGCTTGCCGAAAAGATAAGAGAATGTCAGGA
>CALXAO010000018.1 GCA_944386295.1 uncultured Clostridia bacterium
TTTGACATGAAAGATTCATGGAAAAATTATGATGAAGATGCCCTAATGGCAGCAGTGGACTATTTTGCGGAATTTTTGGAAAAACCGGATAAAGAAATCCTGCGTGAATGGGTGATGACACATGTTCCGGCAACAGAAGTATTTACCGGAGATATGGATGACGGCGACTTCCTTGATAATGAAGCACTCCTTGACCCGTTCCCAGAATTTGCGGAAGCGTTTTCGCCGCATTCAGAAAGATGGGATTTATTTTGCATAACTTGTGAAGATATGTCTGGTGTCTGGCTGCAAGAGTGGGATACCTTCGATCCGAAAGTTTTGCAAGAGGTTGTTGAACTTTTTGCGTTGTTCGTTAAGGAGCCTCATGCAGAGATAGAAGACTGGGTACGGGATAACATCAACCCTTCTTGGGCATTGGAGTTTGCGCAGGATTATGAGAGTCAAGTGGATGTTATTTATTCTATGATGGGAGAAGCCCCTTTTTTGG
Organism: uncultured Clostridia bacterium; assembly: GCA_944386295.1. Lineage (GTDB taxonomy): Bacteria > Bacillota > Clostridia > Oscillospirales > UBA644 > CALXAO01. The sequence continues at coordinate 488 of CALXAO010000018.1, forward strand.
CGTTTAATGAGAAATTTGCGCCTGGCACAAAAGAATGGGCGTGGTGCTGCGGATTACTCATAGATATGGGGGCGGAAGATATAGAGGAAATAGATTCTTATGAAGCGTGAGAAAGCATCAAGGACGGCTATAACAGAAATTTTATAAAAACTACTTTTTACAAAGAAAGCGCGGTATGAAAATCGAATTCGTACCGCGCTTTTGCTTTGCAAAACAGCAAAAGACCTCAGTAGGAGATCCATATTTTTGAAAAATATTGTTGCAAATCATAACAAATTGCATTATTTCTTTATAAAATGTGAGTTTCATTTATACACTGTTTTAAAGTATCTTTTTTCACGCGATATAGCGCGTAAAAAACATGAGGGAATTTTACACGAAAAAATGAAAAAATATGTATAGAGATATATCTGTTTTTATTAAATACAGTAGAAATAAAAATAAAAAATGTTATAATGAATAAAATGCAAACAAAAAAATACAGGAAAATAGAGAAAATATAAAAATGAAAGAAGTGAAACATGATGAGGTATGTAATAGAAGATACAAAATATTGTTTCAAGTACGCATTTGATACGGAAACCGGCGCTTATGTACGGACAGGAGTATTAGATGACAAAGGGAGGGACACGGGAAAAGATCCCTTTCAGGCATCTTTTCCGCATTTGATTGATGTAGGGATTATGGGGCACTGCATTCATGGCAAGACGGGACTCTGCGCCAAGGCTGGTGTGGGCTGCTACCAAAGTGGATTATGGAAAGAAGAGCCCAATATGACGGTAGAAGATTTCCGCTGGATCGCCGAACAATGCAAGGGAAAAACCAATCAGTTTGCCCTTGGCGGACGAGGAGACCCGGATCAGCACGAACAGTTTGCGGAGATTTTGCAGATTTGCCGGGAAAATCAGCTGGTGCCGAATTTTACCACGTCCGGCTATGGAATGACGCCGGAAATCGCGGCGCTTTGCAAGCAATATTGCGGTGCGGTAGCGGTCAGCTGGTACCGCAGCAGCTATACCTTGCGGGCGATACAGCAATTACTGGATGCAGGCGTGAAAACAAATATTCATTATGTATTGGGGCAAAACAGCATAGAGGAAGCCATAGAACGGCTGCAGAAAAATGATTTTCCGAAGGGCATCAATGCGGTGATTTTCCTTTTACATAAGCCAGTGGGGCAGGGAACGGCAGAAAATGTACTTTTGGCAGACGACCCAAGGGTGAAAGATTTCTTTGCGCAGGTAGACGCCCAGCATACATTCAAAGTGGGAATGGACAGCTGTCAGGTGCCGGGAGCAGTGAATTTCTGCGGAAATATTCATCCGGCGTCTTTGGATACCTGTGAAGGCGGCAGATTCAGCTGTTATATTAGTGCGGATATGCAGATGACGCCGTGCAGTTTTGATCAGGAAAGGAAATATGAGGTTTCCCTGCGGACGTATACCATAGAGGAAGCGTGGAATAGCCTGGAATTTGAAAATTTCAGGAATCGGATGAAAGGCGCTTGCCCGGCGTGTGAAAAGCGGGAACTTTGTATGGGCGGATGCCCGCTGATGCGGGAAATTGTGCTTTGCAGCCGTTCGACCAAGCAATATATAGAATAAGGGGGAAAATTATATGAAAATCAGAACAGATTTTGTCACCAATTCCAGCAGCAGTTCCTTTGGGATTATCCACATCAAGAGCAAAGCTCTCGGAGAGTTTCTTGAGAAGTACCGAAACGCTGATATTCCTTGGACGACGGATTTCATAATAGATAATGATATGATCCATATTGAAGATATGGATGACATATTTGTGCCGAGGAACCCGACCTGTGTGGAGGAAGTGCTGTCTGCCTTGCTGGATATGCTTGCCGGGGTCAATTTAGAAGATGTGGAATCGCCGGAGTTCCCGGTAGATTATGATTACAGCGAAGAACAGGTGAAGATGCTTCTGGAAGCGAATAAAAGGGTGAAAGAACTGACCGATTCTATCAAGACAGTGGACTGGCATACCGGCATTGCCGAATGGGGTATGGACGAGGAAGAGGAAGCGGAAAGCGGCAGCGACGCTATTTTTCGTTACGATCGTGAGAAGAAAATCAGCGAGTATGAGATGTTCTGAGAAAATAGGAACTGTCACGCGAAAAGATTCAGCCTTCTCATGGAGTACTTCACGCAGATAGGATGGAAGTTGGTAAAGTTCGCGGGATTATCTGAATGATTATCAGGAAAAAGACATTGCGTAAAATATAAACGAAATGGAAATGAAGTCAAAGAGAAAGAGGGAGTAAAAATGAAAATCAGAACAGATTTTGTTACCAATTCCAGCAGCAGCAGCTTTACATTGAACCTGATGATAGAATTGAAAAATGGAAAAGAGCTGAGCTATGAGGCTTTGGGCTATGAAGAACCGTTCGAACCGGGAGAATATGAAGAAGTTTCCGCAACGCTCAGCCCGAAGGAGCTGGCGGAGTGTCCCGATATTGCGGCACTGGTGGACATGCTCAAAGGCGGCATCGAATGCTGCGGAAAGCCGATTTTAACGGACAATAGTAGATTTATCAAAAAAATCAGAAAGATCCCTTCTATGCAGGAGATTGCCAAAATTTCCGTCGAAGGGACGGAATCGTATGGCTTGGTAGAAGAATATACGCAAGAATACACTTATGATTGTGAAACGAAAGCTTATACAAAGTGGGTTAGCGGCGAGGAAATGGAAGACATTGATGGCGCGCGGGGAGGAAGCCTGTATGTGCCTGACGCGGGTGTGGCAGAGAACGAAGAAGATTACAAATAAAAGGAGAACGGAAAGAAATTCGTAATCAAAAAAAAGAGTACTAGTGCGTTACAATGGCGGAGGCGGACAGGTAACTATACCAGACGGGGTGCAGGAAATTGCGTCAGGCGCGTTTGCTGAAAGTAAAAATCTGAATAAAATTATTTTACCGACAAGTCTGACAACGATTCGTGATGCGCGTTTTCGGGCTGTGATGTGGCGACTGTCGTGATCTGGAGTGAAGTGAAAGAGATACTGCATGCCTTCGAGAATTGCATGAATTTAAAGGGAATCGTGATTTCAGGTGAAACCACAGAAATTGCGGCGAAAGCCTTTGTCGGATGTAAAAGCCTTAAGGAGGTTCTACTTCCCGAGAGCGTG
>CALXAO010000019.1 GCA_944386295.1 uncultured Clostridia bacterium
CCGGGATGAGGTTTCCCAGTGCCGTCCCTTCTTTTCCGAAAAGGGAACTTGGACTTCCTTGGGCGTAGCGCTTCCCAATTTGGCTGGAGAATATTTTTTAACTACTGGAACTGGGAAATTTTTTCGGAATGTGATTCTCGCCCCGGAACAGAACATCGGGATCGCGGAAATTGACAAAGCCGGAGAGTCGTATCGAATTGTTTGGGGACTGAATTGCTGCGCAGATCTGCCCACTAGTGAATTTCCCAGTCACCTGATGAATCACAGCGTGAAAAAGAAGCAGGGAAATTACCGGGTTATTTACCATGCTCATCCTCAGAACGTGATTGCGCTATCCTTTTTGCTTCCTTTAGATGCGAAAACCTTTACCCGTGCTTTGTGGACTACAATGACCGAGTGTCCTATTGTGTTCCCCCGGGGGGTGGGTGTTCTTCCTTGGATGATGCCCGGCGGTGTGGAAATCGCTCGGGCGACAAGCGCGCTGATGGAGGACTATGATGCTGCTGTGTGGGCCCATCATGGCATTTTTTGCGCAGGGGAAACTTTTGATTTAACCTTTGGTTTGATGCATACCATTGAGAAATCCGCACAGATTCGCATGCTTCTTTTGCAAAGCGGACAGCCGATTCTTCAGACCATTACTGACGAACAGCTTTTGGCGATTGAAAAAGACTTTCGGATTTCCTTGAATCACGCATTTTTAAATTAAAAAATTTTATTATTATAGAAATAACTTAAGGAAAGGATACGTAAAAAATGAATGAAAAAATAATTCGTACTGCAGTTATTGGTGTGGGAGGCATGGGCAGGGGCCATGTGAATGTATATAAAGGGCTTCAGAAGGAAGGTTTTCCTGTCAAATTGGTTGCGATCTGCGACGTAGACCAGAAGCGTTTGGATGGAGGTCCGGTGGAAATGAACCTTTCGGCTGGCGGAGATGCGACCGCTGCAGAGGATTTCCGCAAGTATCTTTCAGCTGACGATTTGTTTGCAAATGAGACGGATTTAGATTATGTGGATATTGTGCTTCCTACCTATTTACATGCTTCCATGACTGTAAAAGCTCTTCAGCATGGTCTGCATGTTTTCTGTGAAAAGCCTATGGCTTTGGATACCGACCAATGTCAGGCAATGATTGATGCTGCCCGAAAAGCGAATCGACAGCTGATGATCGGTCAGTGCCTGCGGTTCTGGCCGGAATATGAAATTCTTAAGGAATATGTGGCGGAAAAGAAGCTGGGAGATGTCGTCAGTGCTAATTTCTTCCGGGGTGGAACTACCCCGAAGTGGTCTTTTGAAAACTGGTATCTCCGTGCTGAGTGCGGTGGGGGCGCTCTGTTTGATCAGCATGTTCACGACGTGGATATGGTCAATTATCTGTTTGGTACGCCCAAGTCCCTTTCCACTTCCGGGATTAACTGTATTCCCGGCAGCGGTTGGGATGCCTGTTCTACCACTTATTTTTATGATAAGCCCATGGTTGTTACAACGCATAGTGACTGGACATTAAAGGGCAAGTTCCCCTTTACTTATTATTACCGGGTCAACTTTGAGCGGGGTACTATCGTTTATGATCCTCGTTTGCCCAAAGCGTTGACGGTTTATCCGGAGGAAGGGGAGCCCTTTACTCCAGAATACAAGTCGGAGAGTGCCTATAAGCGGGAATTGTCTTACTTTATCCGGTGTCTGCAGACCAACCGGCCGGTGGAAATGAATACGCCTGAGGATTGTATGGAAACTATCCGGATTGTCAAAGCGGAAGCTGCCTCTGCCGCTGCCAATGGTCAGAGGGTCGATCTTCGCTGAACAGAATTTGAATTTTACGGCTTCTTTTAGAAAACTGTGTTATTGCTCTTTTCGGAAGATGCCGTTTTTTTTGGAGGGAATAGACCATGTCTGTATTTTCTTATGATAAAAATGGGTTTTTGTTGGATGGAACCCCCTTTCGTATTATTTCTGGCTCTATTCATTATTTTCGTTCCTGTCCCCAACGATGGTCTGATTTGCTACGTAAATTAAAGGTTTGTGGGTTCAACACTGTGGAAACCTATATTCCTTGGAATCTGCACGAGCCTCATGAGGGCGATTTCCGGTTTGACGGACTGGTGAATCTGGAACAGTTCTTGCGGTTGGCAGGTGCCGAGGGACTGAAAGTTATTCTGCGTCCTGCGCCCTATATTTGCGCGGAATGGGATTTTGGCGGACTACCTGCCTGGCTGCTGAAGGACCGGAGTATGACACTTCGCTGTGCAGATCCGAAATATCTGCAAAAGGTTTCTGCTTATTATAATGTTCTGATCCCCAAATTGGTTCCCTTTCAATGTACAAACGGCGGACCTTTGATTGCTTGCCAAATTGAGAATGAATACGGCAGTTACGGAAATGACAAAGAATATCTCCGTTTTTTGGAACAGACCATGCGTTCGCTGGGCTTAGAAATCTTATTATTTACCTCTGATGGGCCCACTGACATGATGCTCACTGGGGGAACCTTACCGGATGTTCTTAAAACAGCCAATTTCGGTTCCCGTCCGGCGGAGGCGTTTCAAAAACTACGGGAATATCAGACAGATGGTCCGCTAATGTGCGCTGAATATTGGAATGGTTGGTTTGACCATTGGGGGGAGGAGCATCATGTCCGTGATCCCCGGGACGCAGTGGAAACCTTCCGGGAAATGTTGGATGCGGGTGCTTCGGTAAACTTTTATATGTTTCACGGCGGTACAAATTTCGGGTTTATGAACGGTGCCAATTATTCGGATAAGTACGAGCCAACAATTACAAGTTATGATTACTGTGCACCTCTGACCGAAGAAGGGAATACCACGCCGAAATATGATCTGCTGCGAGAATTGCTTAAAAACTATTCCGATACGGCCTGTAATCTTCCTATCCGGGAAAAGGCTCCGACCTGCGGGTACGGGAAGGTAGTGCTTACCCAAAAGGCACATCTGATGCCCCAGCGGGACCGTCTGGCATCGGTCATTCGCTCTGCGGCTCCCCTTCCTATGGAGCAGTATGATCAAAGCTATGGCGCGATCCTCTACCGGACAAAGGTCGGCCGATATGCTGCTCCTGAAAAGTTGGAGATTTGCGGACTTCATGATCGGGCGCACATATTTGTCAACGGACGGAAGGTTGGAATTCTTTATCGGGCCAATCATGAATCCGTAATTGAAATTTCTCTTCCCCTGGAAGAAAATGTGATTGATATTCTTGTGGAAAATATGGGAAGAGTCAATTACGGCCCCCGGCTGCATGATCGTAAGGGAATTGATGGGGGGGTTCGGTTGCATTATCAGCATTTGTTTGGGTGGGATGTTTGGCCGATGGAAATGGAAGATCTGTCTCGGTTGGAGTTTTCCCCTGCGGGTTCCCAAGAGGATGGTCCAGTGTTCCTGAAAGGCACCTTTACTGTAGATCAGTGCGCCGATACCTATTTGCGAACCGATTCCCTGAATCATGGTTCGGTTTGGATTAACGGGTTTAATTTGGGTCGCTATTGGCCTAAGATTGGTCCGCAGAAAACACTGTATCTACCTGCGCCTCTTTTGAAAGAAGGCGAAAACGAACTTTTGATTTTGGAATATGACGGAGCCTCAAACACCTCTGTGGAATTTGTGGATTGCCCTGACTTGGGATAGAAAGGAAAACGCGGGTAATTGCAAAATAATGCAGAGCAGCATAGCTAATATGCTGCTCTGCATTATTTTTTCATTGATTGCTATGTAACGTCTCAAGTGAACGCCGTTTTATTTAATGCATTTCCTTGTTTTGCGGCTTTCGTTTTTAAGATTTTGAGCAATGAATAAGTGCTGCAAGTAGAGACGTCCCAAATCTTTTTTTATTTTTTGCTTTGTGCGATATATATTATATTATAATTCTTTTTTAGAAGGAGACAGATGAAACAAAACAGAAAGCCCATAAAATTCTTGTGTGCGGCATTTCTAAAACCGTGTTATGTTTGCTTTTGAGTTATCACCTTTATGCAGGTCGGCAAACGGAAAGCCTGCCCCTATTACTTTGACATATAAAAGCAAGGAGGTGAAACGACCAGCGGTGTTGTTCATACTTTTGCCAAAGAGTCCGTAATAATTGTAGGACAAGACGGTTTTACACTGGCGATTACAGA
>CALXAO010000020.1 GCA_944386295.1 uncultured Clostridia bacterium
AACGATCCCGAAAATATTCTCATATTTGAAAATACCCACGAAGCCATCATAGACCGCAAGACTTTTGAGTTGGTACAAAAGCATTTTGCAGGAAGAAAGCGTCCGGACAAGCAGGGCGAAATAGACAAGTATGCTGGATACCTTTTCTGTGGGGAATGCGGAAGCCGTTTGTATCTGCACCGAGGGAAAACCATCAAACCGGAAAACAACAATTTCCAATGCGGAGGTTTCCAAAGGAGAACCAGCGACTGTACCGCACACTATATCCGAGAGAATGTGCTTGACCAAATCATCCTGCACAATTTGAAAACGGTAACCGCCTTTGCAAGAGAACATCCAGAAGGATTTTATGCAATGGCAACACAGAACGGCGAAGCAGAAGCAAAAAAATTCTACAAAACCGCCGAGCGTGAAAAGGTGCAGATCGAAAAGCGTATCAAAGAGCTTGACAACATCATTCGGTGCCTATATGAGGACAGGGTATGCGGTCGGCTGACACCGGAGCGTTACGATGTGATGGCAAACGGTTATGAGCAGGAACAAGCGGAACTGCAGCAGGAATTGACATCCATTACTGAGCGCATCAATAAACTGGATATGCGGGAAAAGTGCATTCAGGAATTTATGGACAAAGCAAAGGAATACTTGGAGATGCCAAATCTGACACCTGAACTGCTGCGAGTGTTCATCCGCAGGATTGAGGTATACGAGAAGCCGGAAAAGTATTCCCGAACAGCAGGAAACCCAATTATCATCCACTATGCATTCCAGCTGCCGGAGCAGAATGGAATGCCCGCCATCGAAGTCCTCGCACGTCCCACAGCAATGACTGCTTAAAAAGCAGTACCCGGAAAGCAGAATGCTTTCCGGGAACATACTACATACATTCTCCCTTAACGATATCTCGCAAATGGGGCGGTGAGATAAAAAATGTTCCGAGGGACGGCGCGCAGCCGTCCCTCCCTCTCAAGGGCGGCGTTGGGGTTATATCAGAACCATGCCGAAGTATGTGACGGTGTTTGGGCCGTTGTTGTATTTGAGGCCGCAGGCCTGGGCCAGGCGGGACACAAAGATGCCGCAGGCTTCCAGGGAAATCAGGGCCTTTTGGGGCAGGCGGCAGGGCTGTCCCTCCCGGGCCGCGCAAACGGGACAGCGTCCGCAGCCGCCGGCACCGAGAATCCAGGCGTTTGGCGGAAGTTGGTCCTGAATGCGGAAGACCGTTTGTTCGAAGCTTTGTTTTCCGGCCTGCATTCCCTCAATGTCAAAAGAGTCCTCCAGGGGATACACACAGCTGAACACATAAGCCTGCCGGTAGGCACGGACGCGGGACATCAGTGTTTCCGGGTCTCCCACCAAAGGAGGACAGGTCCAGCATTTGCCGTAATTCCCGCAGGAATTGCTCTTGCAGCTGTCCAGCGCGCCGGCGTCAAAGGGGATTTGCTGGGGGGAGAGGGGGGCCACATGGGGAACGTAGGCATGCAACAATTCGGGAAGGTTCATTCAAACAGCATCCTTTCGACAAAGGCGTCCAGGAAAATGGGGTTGGTCGCAAGCTCGGTGACAGCGGCGCTCCGGGCGATCTGTTCTGATTTTGCCAGCAGCTCCCGGTCGTGGAGCAGCATACAGGCGCCCACTCCGGCGGCGTTCCCCACGGGACGGAGCTGACGGGGGGAAAGCTCCGGAGGGAACAGGCCGATCCGGATACAGCTTTGCAGGTTCAGGTTGTTCCCGAAGCCTCCGGCCAGAAAAAAGGCGTCCAGTCCGGCGCAGGAAAGACCGTTTTCCTGTAAAAGGGTGTCGATTCCCGCCCGTATGGCGGCTTTGGCCAGCTGTAAATTCCGGATATCCTCCGGGGTCAGAACCACGGGGCTGTCGCCTACCGGGAACGGGGCGTCCAGCCGTCCGGTCTCGTCCAGAATGTTTTCCTCCAGCATACAGGCAACCGCGTCCACCAGCCCGGAGCCGCAGATGCCGACCGGGGGACCGTTTCCCACCGTTTGATACTGGATCCTACGGTGGGGGGCTGTCCAGACCCGGCAGATTGCCCCCTGGAGGGCGGGCATTCCCATGGAAATGCCCGCACCCTCCAGGGCAGGGCCGGCCGCGGTGGAGCAACAGAACAGGGACCCGTTTTTCTTCAGCACCAGCTCTCCGTTGGTGCCGATGTCGGCCAACAGGGCGGTGGAGGTGCTGAGCATTCCGCTGGCGACAATGGCGGTGGTGATATCTGCGCCTACATAGGCGGAAATACACCGGGGAAAATAGACATTTTGAACCCATTCTCCAAAAAGGCTTTCCGGCTGAAAGGGAGCAACGGCAATGCTGTGGGGATTTTTCCCGGTGAGCAGGTGAAGCATGGAGGTATTGCCGGTAATGACCCATGCTTCCACCGGAACGTTCCATTCTCCGGCAATGGTTTGAAGGGTGTCTCGGATGCTTTTTTGCAGCGCGTGGCCGTGGCCGTTGTCCCAGGCTTCTATCCGGGACAGAACATCGGCCCCGAAGACCGCCTGGGGATTGGCGCGGCAGCTTTCGGCTACCTTCCGGCCTTCCGGCATCCGGTACAGATAGGCCGCGACGGTGGTGGTTCCAATATCCACCGCCGCCGCGAAGCATTCCTTGGTTCCGGTCACAGGGTTGACCGCCGGAAAAAATTCCTTGCCTCCGGTGAGGCCTTCCATCTGGCCGGCAGGGGCCAGGAGTTCGATCCGGCAGTCTCCCATGGCCCGGCACTGGCAGGCCAGACGGATATGGTTCTGCCGCTCCTGGGGGGTCAGACGGTTCCGTTCCGCTTCGGTCCAGGGAGAAAGGGCCCCTTCGGCCCGAACCTTGCATTTGCCGCAGGTGCCTTTCCCTCCGCAGTACCGGGGCAGGGGCACTCCTCCCCGGTCCAGAATTTGGGACAGCAGAAGCCCTTCGGGCTGTTCCGTCTGAAGAGAAGGGGCTCCCCAGGGAAAAATTTCAATCCGCATTGACTTTGCCTCTTATAAATTCTGCATTTTTTCGCAGTAATACTGTACCAGCTCAAATTTGGCGTCGGGCGCGATCCGGTGGTCGGGGCAGGGAATATATCCCCCCAGAGAAATCAGCCCTTTGAGCCGTTCCACTTCCGCGTCCACCGCCTCCTTGTCTCTGGAAAAGACGGTCTTGTTCATGCCTCCCACACCCCGAAGGTCGTTTCCGTATTGTTTTCTCCAGGGCTCAATGCTGGCGTTCCAGGTACCCACTTCAATGGGGAACATGGTGTTGACGCCGTTTTTCAGCCACAGAGGCACCAGTCGGTCGATCATCCCATCGCAGTCCACCGAAACAATGTTGATGCCGCTTTTGTTCAGGAGCTGGGTGATTTTTTTGTACCAGGGGCAGATATATTCCTCAAAGACCGAGGGAATGACCAGGGGCCCGTTTTTGCAGCAGATGTCTTCCCAGAAATGGGCGTAATCGAAGGGAAATCCCAGGTCCAGGGTGGCCCGGATGCCGTCGTAGCAGAGCCCGCAGAGGGTGTCCACGATTTCGGTAAACAGTTCCTCATCGTCGGCGTACAGATAGCTGAGCTGTTCCACCCCCAGCAAATTCCGCATATAGCCGATCAGGGAACCGCAGTTCAGGCCCAGGGGAATGTCCCGTTCTTTGGGCAGCGCGGCAATCCGGTCGGTGGGAATCCGATTGTCCGACATGCGGAGCTTGGGCAGATATTCCTTCTCCCAGGCCTCCCGTCCGGTCAGGGAGGTGCCGATTTCCGCCGGAATGCTGACTACGCCCGGCTTAATCAGACAAATCAGTCCGTCCGGGTCCCGGACAATTTTGCTTCCGTCTGGTTTTTCCTCCCGAACCTCCTGGGTAAATTTGGGCAGGAGGCGCACCCGTGGCCCGACCACCGCGTTCCAGTTAAAGTCAAAGCCCAGCTTTTTCATAATCGACCGGTCGGCGTCGGAATTGTCTCCCTGGGTGTTGTAGCCCTGGGCTTCTTCCGGGGTAATGTGCCCTTCCTCCGCCCACTTGAGTAGGGTTTCGTTCCAGTAGCCAAAAGAGACGACCGGCATTTTTTCATAAGGCTGGTAATTCAAAATCGCCATTGCGTTTTCGCGAAAGTTCATAAAAGCCTCCTGCTCCGTTTCGGGGTGTTTTCTTTTATCATATCATGTTGCAAGCGCGCAGTCTTGTAGAAACATTGTTTTTTTTGTATAATTTTTCAGTTCTCCACAGCGCGTCGGCCGTATTCCTTCAGCAGACGGACATAGATCCGGTACTGCTCCGCCGATACATCCGGTGGGGTTTGGTGGTCCACGCTGGGGATGTACCGTCCGTGCTTCATTGCCGGCAGAATCCGTTCAAATTCCTGCCGCATGGCTTCTTCCCCCAAATGCATGACTGTTTTGTCATAGCCGCCGATCATAAGCCAGTCGGGGTAGTTTTCCCGGATCCGGTTCACATCTACGCCGGCCTGGCGTTCCAGGGGAAGTACGCCTTCGATTCCGGCCTCCCGGAACCAGGGAATCAGGGGTTCCACGTTGCCGTCGGTGTCAATAAACACCTTGACTCCGAATTCCTTCAGTCGGGGAATCACCTGCCGGTAATAGGGCAGCAGAAATTCGTCAAACAGCTCCTTGGACAGCATGGGGCCCAAGTTGTAGGACATGTCCTCCGCGAAGGTCATGTATTCCGGCCGGAGAAGGGGCAGGATCCGATCCAGACAAGTCAGGTGATATTGGGCAAGGTCCCGGTTCATCCGGTGCATCAGCTCCGGGGCGTCGTAAAATGCGCACAGGTGATTTTCAATGCCGAACAGCGTTCGGGGAAACCAGAAAAAGCCCTCCAGGGTAATCCAAGCGGCAAAATCCCCCCGGTCATGGTCCTCCCGCCAGGCTTCCGCCCGGTCTACCGCTTTTTGCAGCGTGTCTTCCCGGTATAAAAAGGGCAGCAGTGCTTCGTAATCCTCTTCGGTTTCCAGAAGGCCCGCCCCTTCCGCCGGTGGCTTGGGCGCGTCTCCGCAGATGGGGTGGATCCAGATTTGGCGCAGACGGTCCAGGCCGAAATAGTCCTGCAGGGTGTCCGGTCCTGTCTGGGCGGGGGCTCCTTCCTCTTCCCAGCGTTTTTTGGTTAAGCTCCACCAGTTGGCCCACTCCACCGCGGGCAGGCGGTCGGGCCGGGTTCCCGCCAATACGGCTTGCACCCGTTCTCGGTTTGTCATTGTTCTCCGCTCCTTTCTGTCTTCAGTATAAAGCAAAAAACAAAAGAATTCTTGCAAGAAATAAATAATTTTGGCAATTTTATTGGAAAAGCAAACAGAAGCCTTGGGTTTTTTCTAAAATCCGGATTTATGGCATTATCAGCATGAGACTTATTTATGATAATACTTCTTTACTATTTTGTTCATTTCGTCATCGTCGAATGACTCAATCTTTGCTTTTAATGTCATATCCCCCTCCATTTTATCTAAATCTAATCCATGCTGTAACATTATCTCAAGAATAATATTGTTGTCCTCATGTATTCTGCCTATCGCCTTTAAAATAGGGGATGCCCCTTTTTTATCATTTATATTAGGATCAGCACCCATGTTCAATAATAATTTTATTGCCTCTAAATAATGACTTTGACACGCCCTGTGAAGATAAGAGGTTCCGTTGTCATCTTGAAAATTTGGATTTTCAACTGTTTTAATTCTTTGTAATAAATCGTCGGATTGTTCAACACCTAATCTAAAAAATATTTCATCTCTACCATACATATCTGGATACATTTTCATATCCCTTTCTTCATTTAGATAAATTCCAATTTGTGTAAAAGCTTTTCTATGTCCCCGGGCTTTAAAGCCTTTAACGCCGTGTTCCATAATTTTCTGCATATCAAGTTATTACTCAATTCGTCTTTGTGGTGTGACAGTGTCTGCGTCTCAGCGTTATCCCCAGCCGTTTCGGTGATAATTTCAACCGTACAAGCCGCCCGGGAAATGCCCGTTGCGGATAAAGTTCTCCACTTGATTTTCAAGGTGCGGCTTTTCGATCCGCGTCCCACCCTCCACTCGGGGACATCCTCCCCCTAGGTGTTAAGAATATCTCTGAATTTCATTTTGAACAAAATCTCAGCCAAAAGCTCCTTTCCGTTTCTTTGATTAATTTCATTGTCATTTCGCAATTCTTTTAGGTGATGTCGATAATGTAAATGTTTCCAAAAGCCTATGAACCGCAAAAATAATCTTCCGTTCCGGTATAGTGAATGCTAGGATATATATCATCAATAGACATTCGAGCTTCGCCTTCTACCCAACAAGTTTCTGTTTATTCGTTAATCCGACAAATTGTCCTTTTCCTTGAATGCCATCAATTCCCGTATAGCTACGCCCTTTTTGAACGGAATGCTCTTGTGGGTAAATATCCGATATCGTCCGATACATTCCCATAATAACCAGTATGATATAATATAAACTTTTTACATCAGAGCTCCTGTTTTCCGTTGTAATGCCACGATGCTTTTTAAAAGGCATTTTCCAAAAAACGCGGAAATTGGAGCTTCAACCGACGGATATTCACAGTCATCCCAATAAACACGTAGTATAAAACTGTGTCCTGCAGTCCCTCTGCTTCAACGAAAGTAACCGTTTGATTTGGTTGAATTTCAACTGTCGGTCTTAACTTTGTACAATCTTCCACCTTGTGCGCCCCCGCCACGTGTACCGGTCGGAGCTTCGGCAGAAAAAGCAAATGTCTTTTTGTTGTTAATCAAATACTACTTAATTTTATTTGATACAGCACAAATGGGATCAAAAGGAAATAAATCTCAATATATGATTATCTTTTCAAAAGTGGCTTCCGTTTCTATCGGCAGAATGCAGACAGAAACGGAAGCCTGCGATTTTTCAAACTCCAACCGTCACTTGGAAATATAGCGATTTATATGCCAAAAAGAAAGCCGCGCGGAAATGTTTTGTCTTTCTTATTTTTGCCGGAATAGGCTGTGCTACCTTAATTCCCTCCAACTAATTGATGTCCGGATTCCGGACACGAAAGCGCCGAGGACCGCTTCCGTCCCTCGGGGGTGTCACAGCAATCGCTTTCGCTGGTAAATGTAGATGACCCGGGCCAGAAATCCGGCGGTAACGCCGAAATGCTGGGCGACGCGGAACAGGTTTTCGTCCCGCTTCAATTGGGCCCGCAGCTCCTCCGGGTCGACGGTTAATTTCGCGGCGGCGTAATCTGCCTTGTATTCATTTTTTTCAATCAGTTCGTAAGGGGAAGACAACCGGTGCAGTCCGCCGGTAATGCAGTGTCCGGTTTCGTGGGCCTCGATTACAGTGGCTTCCGCGTTTGTGCCGATGGCGCCGTAATTGATAAATACCGCATAATTTCCGTTCAGGTTTAAGGTGGCCGCCTGAACCGTAGGGTCGTCCGCGTCCCAGGGAATGACATCGAAGTTGTATTCTTCCGCGACTTCCAATATATTAAACACTACCTGTCGCCTCTTTTCTCCTTTTCCAGAGCCGTCTTCATATACCGGGCCATGTTCAGCAGTTCTTTTTTCTGCTGCTTTGTCAGCGCTTTGGTTTCATTGTACAAAGCAAACGAAAAATCGTCAAAAGTGACCTCCTCCGTCTGCTTGGAGGCGGAGGGCTCGGCGATTCCCAGCAGCTCCCCGGGGGAACATTTCAGGACCCTGCAGAAAAGGGGGATTTTTGATTGGGGAATATCCTGCTTCCCTTTTTCAATTCGTGTAATGGAAGACTTGTCCGTATATCCTACCGCATGGGCAAGACTTTCCTGTGTTAAATTGTTTTTGATTCTGAGTTTTTTTACGGTGTCGCCGGTGGACATAAACATTCCTCCGTTTAGAGTGGATAGGATAAGTATATCACAAAATAGATTTTTTTTCAATACGTTCACATAAAAGCCACATTTTGATTGTTGACAATTAATCAACCTTGTGCTATAATAAGAGCAAGAAGATAAATAATCAACTTAAAAGGTCGGCTGTGCTGTTTGTAACACAAGTGTCACAAAAAACACGGCTGCAAACCCCATGGTTGAGCCAATTGTGAGGTGTACCTCACAAAAAATCGGTGGCGCTGTTTGTGATGCGCGCATCACAAAAAAAACCGGCAGTGCTGTTTGTGATGTGTACATCACAAAGGCGGTTTGGCCCCGGGATGCGCCGTGTTTTTTTATCCGATAGTTGATTATATATCAACTTTGTGATGCGCGCATTACAAAACCGCGGCCGGAAACCCCCATGGTTGAGCCGATTGTGAGGTGCACCTCACAAAGAATCGGTGACGCTGTTTGTGATGTGTACATCACAAAAAATCGGCGGCGCTGTTTGTTTTGTATGAAACCGTATTTTTTGCCGCTTTTGGGCAGGGTTCCCCGCCAGAGGCGATAGGGGAGGTGAAGGCATGACGCAAAGGGAACGGTACGGACGGGAGCGTGCCCTGGAGCCGCCGGAGGCGGCCCGCCATAAGTGTCCGGAATGCGGTCGGGAGGCGGAAATGATTTACCGGCGGTACGACGGCACGGTGGTGGGGTGTGAGGTGTGCGTGGCTTTGGAATACGCCCAGGACGAAACGGAGGTATGGGAAGATGGGTAAAGGAGCGACAGGTTTTGCCGGAGACAGATGGGAGGCGGTTGGATGAGGGACAGCGGGTTTGTGCTTTTGGACCGGAAGATTCTCAAATGGCAGTGGTATCGGGACGGGAACGCGAAAGCTCTTCTGATTCATCTGCTCCTGACGGCAAATTGGACGGACGGGGAGGAAGAGGG
>CALXAO010000021.1 GCA_944386295.1 uncultured Clostridia bacterium
ACACCTCCGAGCGTAGCGTTCGTAACTACTGCGCGGCAGGTCGCGTCCCGGGTGCTTTTCTGACGGGCAAGACCTGGAACATTCCCGAAAACGCCGAGAAACCCGGGCGAAGCAATAAAAGCAAACCTGCGCCGCAGACTTTGGCGGATATTCTCAAAGAGGAAAAGCGCAGCCAAACCCACGGCGGAATTTATCATAAGGTGCAGGTGGAGCTGACCTACAACTCCAATCATATGGAGGGCAGCCGCCTGACACACGAACAGACCCGCTTTATCTTTGAAACCGACACCGTCGGCATCACCGAGGAAGGTGTGCGGGTGGACGATATTATCGAAACCGCCAATCACTTCCGTTGTATCGATGAGGTCATTGAAAGCGCAAAATCGCAGCTCAGCGAGAAATTCATCAAGCACCTGCATTTTATTCTGAAAACCGGAACAAGCGACGCAAAGAAAGACTGGTTTGCCGTCGGTGATTATAAAAAGCTGCCGAATGAGGTCGGCGGGCGGGAAACCACTTTGCCCGAGGAAGTGTCGGCGGAAATGAAAAGACTGCTCGATGCGTATAATGGCAAGGAAACGGTGACGCTTGGAGATATTCTTGCTTTTCATGTGAGGTTTGAGCGCATCCACCCCTTCCAGGACGGCAACGGGCGTGTCGGGCGGCTGATCATGTTCAAGGAGTGTCTGAAACACAATATCGTGCCGTTTGTTATCGAGGACAGCATAAAAATGTTCTATTACCGCGGACTGCAGGAGTGGGATCGGGAAAAAGGATACCTGACCGACACCTGCCTGTCGGCGCAGGATACATTCAAGAAATACCTGGATTATTTCAGAATACCGTATAAAAACTGAAACCCTCACGCACGGCCTTGAATGAACCGTGCGTGAGGTCTTTGTAATAGTAGATGCCTTCGCAAAGAATGACAAGGGTTTATTCTCAACGAAAAGTGAAAATTCAGTGAATTTTCACTTTAGTCAGGTAATTTTTGCAAAAACAAGATTGCAACTGTTACACACAGATCCGCCAATACTGCCGCGATAGCGTACGCTAATTGATTCGCTTCCTCGAAACTAAAGAAATTAATTAAGTTGCAAATTTATTATATCCTCAGCCTCTTTGCTTGTAAATAGAGTATATTTTGCTCGCTGTCTTTGTTCAACATTTAGAAATTGTTCTGAGTTTGCTAGAAAGATGAAATAATAGTCATGGCACTTTTTAGTATATGTTTTTATTCAAATTGCAATAGTAAGTGTCGAGAAGTTCATAACACCGTCTGGTGACATATTCTTTCGAAAAGCGATTATTTCCGTTAATTAGAAGAGGGCTCAACGAAAGAGTATCTGAACTTTTTTCATATACTACAAACGCTTTTTTTGCGAAAACTCCGGCTGGGTATCTAAGTATCGTTCGTCTTGCCGCGAACCTATCATTAGGATGCTGTACAAAACTGCTATCACTTTTTCCAGGCTGCAACCCATTCTTTGTTCTATTTTTGTAGTACTCAAAATAGAAGTTAATCACATTTTCGACTTTTTCAGAGTAATCACTGTTACGAAGGAGCGAAAGAAGAAGCAACGGTTTATATGAATAGTTCATAACCATTTTATCAAGTTCTTTTTCAAAGGCAGCCATAAGGGGGTTCAAGGATTTAGATTTTTCAGCTATCGCCCGAACATCTTCTTTTGTAAAATACAAATCCATTCTCGCAGGACATATTGCACCGGTCAATATTGAAGAACGAATATACTCCTCTGATAGGCCATACTTTTTTTGAATGTCATCAACCGACAAAAGAGTTTTTTCTTTCAGTGTTTCCGGACCGGATATAGCCTGTAGATTGAGCCTTCTGATAGCGTCAAGCAGAGTAATTGGATCGTTAAAATCCTCTTCATTAAGATCGGTCACAGAAATGTTATCATTTACTGACATGCTTTATATACCTCGCTCTCTCTTTAATTTTTTCATAAGCGCAATAGGATCATCCAATAGGTCTAAATCGTGGAGATCTTCGTCCGACTCGACAGTTGAGATAGTTGGCTCATCTGACACTTCTTGTTCTGATACAAGCAAAGCCCTTTCTGCCTCGAATAGCATTTCCATCGGATTAATGTGCGTCTTTTTGATTTCGGACAGTTCGCGCATACAGGACATAACTTCTTGCTCGAACTGGTAGACTTCTATACTTATTTGAGAATCCGATTGATCACTATACTCAGGATAATAATTATCAATTATGGATCTTGCTGTATCTTCTAAAAAGTCATCATCATATACTTCTTCGTAATTGGCGAGTTCCAATTTGGCGTAATTCTTGCCTTGTCTTTCCTGACAGCATTTGATACTTTCAAACAAGTTTAAGAGGCCATAATAATATTCATAAACTCTTTGCGAGTCATTGCGATAAAGCAAGGCATCGGCCAACTGTTCCCAATTAGTTTTGTCATTAATCGCATACGCCAGGATACAGTCTTCAAAAGCATCATGTGTCGTCAAAGAGGAACACCCCAAATGGATTTCTGTCGTAGTTACGAATATGAAAACATTGAAACCATCAATAGCCTTATTAATGATTTTCATCGTGGCAATGCAATCATAAATTACATTACTGTCGGACGCTAACGCTACAACAATGAGCCGACAATCAATGTTGCTAGAACTTGATTCCAATTGAAAAGAATGCGAATATACACCATTCGAAACGGATTTTACGATTTGCCGCTCCCTATGAGTATATACTTCCTGTTGATCGCCTTCTGCATATACCATTTTTTCTAGCGTTGTCGATGAAAATGTTTGGCCATCTCCAATAAGCCAACATGCCTTTGAAAAAGCATAGATATTCCCCAATGACACATTGGATATTAGATTATCATACGCTTCCTCCAGCGCCATTGACTCATTTATAAACACTTGACAAACCTCTCTATTTGTTCAATATCTCATTAATTGCTGCTTCCAATGCTGAGCCATCTTGAGAATCATAGAACTGCTTTGAAAAGGTGTACATTTTCTGCAAATATGCATCCCTGTCTAAGCACGCATCTACAAATTCTTCATGAAGCACCTCTAAGCCGCCAAGAAAATATGAATTGAATATTGCCATATTTTCAGCAACCAAAGCGCGGCCTTTTTCCGTTTCTTCCGAAAAGTTAAATGCCCGGTATACTCTTTTGTCGCTGTCCGGTTCGGAGTCGGAATCAAGGAGCATAATAATCTGGTACACATATTTCAATTCTTGCGCATGCTTAATTACTGCCGCTGCGAGCATACCAGCATCGCCCTGGACCGAATTATCAATTTGTCCTTTTCGGTTATATACGAAGCCAATGATGGGACATGTGACATAGGCGTCAACATAGGCACGGAAAATTTTGAAATTTGCATGCTGATCTCTGTCCGGGACATTGCCGGCTAGGTCACACAAATCTTTCCAGTAATTTGCGTGTTTACCCGTGATTTTATAGTCCTTATCAAACATGATTACACCTCCGAAACCACTATGTGAGTGCTGGTTTCAATTTCATTGCCATCAGCATCAGAGTCTTTCAGTATCTTATAACTCTTGCCGACGCACGGGCCAAGGTTACCCGCCGCATAATCCCAGTCTTTTTGCATTACTGCCATTATGACCTGGTTTGCTGTGTTCGGCAATATCTGACAGATGTTATCGATATGTATTTCATCGACGTTAGAAAAAGGGGCATCCATAACGAGAGGGTAATCCTGCCCGAGAGCCATATCCTGCTCATCTAATATTTTGTCTTTAGCCATTGAAACGAGACTGGAAATAAAGGCAAAGCTCTTTACCGCCTTTAATCCATCAGACTCATCGGTTTTAACATCAACATAGCGCACACGGTATTTGTCATCAATTGTGATAGAACGGTCGCCATGGTACATACGAGAGAAATTATCGTTCACTCGACGCTGCAGCTCGGAACGTACAGTGGTTTCTTTATCACGATATGTTTCATCTAACCATGCATACACAGTTTCTGAATATGCAATAAGCTTTGCGATACGCTGATTCTTATTGCTACTTTTAGCGTACTTTTCTATTGTTGCTTCGCAGTTTTTGATGTTCTCTTTGCACCGTCCAATTTGCTGAACCGCTGTCTCAAAATCGGACTTAGCTTCTTTGTATTTTGTAGCCGCATTTTTACGTTTGGATTCAATCACACTCGCATCGGTATCATCAATAATCAAATCGGACTGTTGATCCCATTGATCTTGCAGTTCACCAATATTACGCTGGGTTACACGAATGCGTTTATACCTATCTTCGAGGGTTGTAAGATAACTTTCTGTTCCCGCCAAGTAACCTTCTGCTTTATTCTTATAGTTATTTACAACCGCCCCAATGGCTTCGGGAGGCAATTTTCTGCGCTCCTCCATTATCGTTTCATACGAAAGGCTTCCAGGGAGTAACTGGGTACCGCAAATACATCTTTTTCGGGCAATTAAGTAATCGATGGCATCTTGATCCATGCCTGGAACACATTCGGTTGTCTCTTTTACGCTTTCAAGCATCTGTAAGGTTTGCCTAAGCGCGGGCATACCGAAAAATGAGAAAGGCCTTGTATTAAATGCGTCAACAAGGGATTGAACATCATTTTCGAGTTTTAGCTTTTCTGCAGCAAGTGTTTTTTCGAGTCGATCACGTTCGGCTTTGGCTTTCTTTACTTGCTCTATATCGCTCTTGGCAAGGTCAGCGGCATATTTCTTTTCTTGCTCACCCCAATACTGCATCTGCTCTTCGGCGTTGTCTCGGTCTTCCTCAAACACATGTAGTTGTTGGGTATAAGTTGCGATTGCGTTGCGAGCCTTTTCGGCGCTTTCATCACCGCTTGTATCAATACTTGCACGAAAGCTTTTAATAACTTTGGATAAATGCTCTAGTGCGTTTGCCAAAATATCAAGCCGCATTAATCCACGCACAGCTTTGGACAGATCTGTACGGTTTGCTATACCCGAGATTCTTTCTCCTCCGAAAAAGAAATAATCTGACAAATCTTGCGGCAATACGCGATCCATTGATTCTGTAATATCCGCTCTGTTGATAGGCGTCTTAGTCTGCCCGTCATGTTGGAGATACTCAAGAGTGAGATTTTCTTCGGGCTTTT
>CALXAO010000022.1 GCA_944386295.1 uncultured Clostridia bacterium
ACGAAAACTCAATGCTTTCCGCGTGGTCTGAATCTCATATCCTTCCCGGCGCATGGCCGCCAGAAATTCATCATAGCTGGACACCGTTGGCAGCACCCGGTCAATCGTCCGGCGCAGCTTATCCTTCCAGCTTGTGCCGCGCCGTGCGTTCGCCCACTCTACATAATGCTTGCCTTTTTCTTTGGGTTTTTCAATCACAGACAGGCCATGTTCCCGGCATAATCGGTCATTGATTTTCCGGATCGTCTGGTAGGTATTCCGGTAGTTATTGAATTTATGGGTGCAATCCAGGGTAGTGCTGTTAAATTCGATGTGACAGTGGATATGGCGCTTATCCACATGGGTAGCAACAAGGAATTGGTGTTGCCCGCCGGTAAACTCCAAAGCGAGTTGATACCCCAGCTTGTTCGCGTCCTCTGGTGAGATTTCACCAGGCTTAAAGGACTGGATGATCAGGTAGGAAATCACATCTTTTTCCGGGTCGCGTTTCCGGCCGGTTTCCGCTTCATAAATCTGCTTGCTGAGAGCAAATTCCTGCCATGCGGTATCTGCGTCGCACTGATAGGAGGACACCAGCAGCCCGCCTTTCGTCTTGTCCGGATTCTTGCCATAGTCAATCCGGTCTTTCAAAACCGCCGCAATACTCCGGCCCTCACTGGCGTGTCGCGGTTTAATTTTTGAAATTGCGATATTTGGCCTCCTATTCTTAAATAAGAAAAAGAGCAAAGTACTCTAAAGCACTTTACTCTTTTGACTTAGGACTGTGAATCCCCATCTAACAGCACATTACCATCAAATGGCATTTTTAGCTGTTCTGGACGTTGTTCTAAATCCTCAACTCGTCTTGTTACTTTCTCTGATAGATCATTCGCAACTTGTTTAAGAAAATCAACACATTTTCCTTGTCCCCATAAATTTGAATCAATTTCACTTTGATAACTTTGAATTAAAATGGGTAAGACCTCGATATATAAAGTCAGCAAAATTGTTGAAATTAGTTCTGGAGCGCTGCAACCTTCTGATATAAGTGCGCCTAAATAGCGTTCTTCAGTAGTGGCAACAGTATTTCTGTTGCTAAGAGTAACTTCAATATTGCTATGCTCTCTATATGCTATATCAAGAGTGATTTGATTTAAATTTTGACTCTCCAAAAGAAACGATAGTGTACTAATTATATTCATTACAGATTCGCCGACAGCACTAACCCTTGTAAGCATATCTTCGGTATTACCCTTAAATCCACGTACATAATCAATTGTCAAATCAGCCAAAGAATCGCTTTCGCTTTCAATTGTGTTATTACCACTATAAACTTTGTGAATAAGCCAAATAAAAAAATCCCCCGTTAATGGCAACTCATTTTTAACGATCTCACCTTTTCCTGAATAAAATAACATCTTCCGTAAAATCGTTTGCGCTCCACTGTTTCGGCTTATGATATACCTAAGGCGGCCACTACTTATATACGGAATAATAAAGCCTGTTTTTTTAATTGCCATATCTTCATCTGCTTGCATACTAGATGAAATCTGGTCAACTGAATATGTATAAAAATTATACTCAATCGTCTTTCCATTTAATGTAATTTGCTTGTCTTTGTCAAACTCTTTTTGAATATTCCAGTTTATGTAACTCGTAGAACTTCCACCAGTTTCATCCGGATGAGAAGCGAGTAGCTGTGACTCGACAAAGGCTAAATCTGAATTTTTTTCGTCAATCCATCTCGTCGTTGTAATAGTTTGCATATGCTACCCCCTATTTTGAATTTTGACACTATTGGTTGTTAATTTAACTCCCAAATGTCTTATTGGAGAAATCAACTCTGGCTGAAGCACAACAGATAAAATTTCATCACCTTTTGTTCGAATTAAAGGTATTGTTGTCGTAACTGAAGCACTTTGTTCATCAACAATGGCATTTGCTGATAAAATAGTATCAAACTTCCAGATAAGTGTATTATCTGAATATAACATCATCTGGCTGTTTTGTGGTATTTGTGAGGTTAACCAGTTAGGCAACTCCAAAGACAATCGACATTTTTTTAGCCTTTTAACATTTCCTTTTAACTGAACCTTACAAGAAATACTGGTAACTCCTGCGGTTTGGTCACTACAAACAAACACTGGCGTATTCTTTATGTTAATATCTTCTGTCTTTTGAAAAAAGATGCATTCGACCTCTGCCAGCGAATTCGAATATAAATGCTCCAGAATTTCAGCAAGTGCTTCTAAAATTGCAAGGTATAGTGTTAAACCTACATCAAATTTATAATCTTCTGGAACAAATGTAATGTACTCAAATATGTTGAATTGATTAAGAAAGAACACTGCTATTAGAGGAACGAACAATGCCTTTAATAAGATTCTAATCGCTGAAGGTATTTTCATTGTAAACATCCCTCCACAAATTTAGCAAGTTTTGTGGATAGGATACAATAAGCTGACTCTGAAACGCTAAAGACACCATTTACCAATATCGAAGCAAGATAGCTTAGGTTACCTTTTCCGCGGAAACATATTTCTTTTATATCAATTGAGTCAAATTTTCTCAAAAAGTCCAATCTTGTTTTAAGAACGCCCCAATAAGCTGGATTATTAGACAAACAGGAAACTATTTGATCGATTTCGTCCTGTAAATCTGCATCCTCGACAAAAAATGAAATACTGGGTATAGTAGAATTTCCCTCTGTCAGTAAAAATTCTGCAAGCTGGATCATAATATCAGATGTTATAATGACTTGCCTACAGTTTTTTTCCTGAGCCTCTTTTATAAATTCATAGTAATCTTTTGACAGATCATAACTTTCAACCTGTACAGTTCTTTCTGATATATTATAAAAAAGCTTTCCGGTTTTCATTTTCATAGATTCAGACTCACCTCCTAACCCCAATAGCATTATTAAGATCTTTCTTAAGGGCATACCTCTACATTTTTATTATATGTGATTATGAGATAAAAGTAAAGACACGGACACATTGCGTCCGCGTCTTTACTTATCATTTTTAAATTGATTTTAACATCCGGTTAAAGTCTGCCACCCGCTCCGTCAGCCAGGAAGCTGCCATTGGCAAGCCGTAGGGACTGACCAGCCATGCCAGTATCATAAACCCGATAAAGCCATCCACCCGACCGACGAACAACACCAGCAGCCCGATCAGGAACAGCAGCACCGCCACGATGCCGAATATCATACCAGAGAACAGGCAGAAGAAGCGGCAGAAGGCCACCAGAACCATAGGGAACAGTAAAATTCTCAAAAGTATTCTCATAGGGGCGACCTCCTTTGAAGCTGGTTTTACAAGCTGACTATATCACATTAAAGTGCGAAAGTAAAGATCTGATTTATAAATCCGTCAGTTTCCCTAAAAGGGTACTAACCGCGCCCCAAAGTTCCCGATATCGCTCCTGCAGGTCGGCTACATCCTCCTGATAAAGATTGCCCGTGCTGTTCACCCGTTTGGC
>CALXAO010000023.1 GCA_944386295.1 uncultured Clostridia bacterium
TTTCATTTTCTGTTGTATCCTCAATAACCTTTACCTCTTTTGTCGCAAAAAAATCTATAATTTTTTTATCTATCGCTCTCTCCGTGTCCTGTCATGTCCAGCATTATTTTCATATACGGTTCGCTGCTGTATTCCTGGGCGTCCAGATTGTCAATATTTGTGCTCCCGTTATCCAGCCGTGTGTCTTCTTTGTCCGGATCCCAAAGAGCATCTTCAAACGCTTTTATAGTTTCTGTGCAGTCGGATAATATCATATGTCGGCGCTGGGCTTGCATCGCGCAGTAAAATCGAATTCGATCAATGATCTCACCTTTTGCCGCATTGCGTACATAAATTGAAAGATGATTTGCCCTTGCGGCATTCCGGAACCCCCGAATCAAAACCTGTTCCGCGCTGTCACAGTACACCGTAGATAACATCGAATATTCCTTTTTGCACTCCCGGACAAACCGAACAAATCTGCCTTCCAGCTCCGTGGGATCAATTTCTTCCCGGATTCGAAGCTCTTTCAATGTAATGATTTCCCGATAACCGCGGGTGAATCCTGTCAAAACAAATGCGTGACTGGATTTATTCCCCTCGAAGTCAACACCCATGGTTACCGTAGAAATCCGCCTCCGAATCGGATGCGTAGGCTTTCCCTGTTCGTCGGTTGCGTCCCATTCCACTTTCGGAATAATGTTTGACGGGGAAAACGATATATATATTTTCCCTTCCGCGGAAACCCATAACCCCTGAATATACCGTTGGTAAAAGACCCCGGAATACATTGCCTGATATCTGGCCAGTGTTTTTTCCGATAATGACGGATTATCTGTCATTCCAAACCGCAGATACAGTGCGTTCCTCTCGTCATGACGCTGGATCCAGTTGGTATAAAACCAATGCTGCGGATTCTCCGGGTTGCAGGAAAACCAAAGCCGAGCCCCGTCTACAGAACACCGCGCCAAAGCCTGGTTAAAAAAGCTTTCCGGCATCAGAGCGACCTCGTCCAGAAAAATACCCGCCAAGGTCCGGCTCAGATCATCCGCATTTTCAGTATCTTCCGGACCTCCCCGAATGGCGGTCCATTTGTCAATTGATGTCCCCAGCGCGGTTGTAATCTGGGCCGGGGTAGCTTCCGCCAATTTTTTTTGACTGTTCAGCACGTTCAGGCCCTTTCCTAAAATTTCGCACACAATATCCCGCTTGCTTTCCATGTAAGCCAAAATATCCGCTGTATTTTGCTCTTTTTTCTGTCTTATCTTTTGTTCTGTTTCCGGATCGCACCGCACGGTTCTGTGGACCGTTGTTGTAGAAACCTTGTACTTTTTAGCAATTTTCCGCATGGAATCGCCATCTGCAAAGTCTGCGACAATTCCCTTTTTTTGCAAGTCAGTTAATCTTGGCACGTTTCTAACATCACCACCAATCACAATTTGCCCCGTCGAGAAAACCCCACCCGAACCAACCGACGTTTCCCGCCCTCCGCGCCATGGCGCGGACGCAACCCCGAGACAAAAGAAGACAGACGCAGGGTTTCTGCGTCTGCCCATATTTTTTCACAATACCATTATACCATAAAACTTACTGCAATTCAATGCAATTTACTGCAATGTTTTCGCGTTTAAGTCTCTTATAAAATTACACTACTCTCAAACAGCGACTATAACTAGCAACTATACTATTACTGTAACGCAATGTAATAGCTTAAATTTGCATTTTACAATTGTTTTAATGTACTGTCATTTAATATTAGAATTGAAAATTTGCATGTTTTAAAGTGTCTCAGATGGTGCGTAGTATTTAGTGCTGCTAAAGATCTTAGCGACTATCTGGCGACTATGACTATCAAAGAGAAAAGCGGCTCATCACCGGGAAACCATCGGCAGCGGGCCGCTTTTTTTAGGTATGTTTATCTTTTTTTCTACTGTACCTTTTATATGCGGTGTACAGGAGCGGCCCCGCGAGTAGAATGGGCCAAAAAGCGTTTGAAATAATATAAATAATTGCAAACGTGGCGGCGATCCCTATTATACAAAGAACTGCTTCAAATATCTTGGGTCCTCGTGTCAGTTTGTTCCATAGGTTTTTCAATCTTTTCATTGTCGGCACCCCTTTACTTCTATCGGTTTCCCCCTTGGTATTATACCACATCGCGATCAAAAAGTAAATACCCAAAAGGGGAAGCCCCCGGAAATCCGGGGGCTTGTTTGACATCAGCTAACAGCTGTTTAAGTCCCTTATAAAATTACACTACTCTCAAATGTACGGCCGCCGGGCAAGGAACGCTTTGTAGTTTAAGTCCCTTATAAAATTACACTACTCTCAAATGGGCTTGCGGTTATCGAGAGGGGCGGGCTTGTTTAAGTCCCTTATAAAATTACACTACTCTCAAATCTCAAATCTTAAACCGGGTCAACGAGATGTGCCAGCGTCTCCAGGCGCTTTTTCTTTTTCCGCAAGGAAAACGGTCAACCGATCCAGGGCAGCAGCCAGCTTGTCCATGTTCCCGTCCGGCCGAGCTTCGCCTTTCTTTGGAAGAATATCCACAGCCCAGCCTACCAGCACCAGCTGTTCATCCTTGGGGATTTTGAGAAGTTCAATTAGTTTTTGAATATCCCACAGACTGAACTGCCTCGGGTCTTTCAGCCGATTTATATATGTATTTCTGGAAATCGCTAATCTTACGGCAACATCTTCCTGGGTCATTCCCCGCAATTTGGCGCGCTTCCGCAGGATGCTTCGCACATTCTCGAATATCT
>CALXAO010000024.1 GCA_944386295.1 uncultured Clostridia bacterium
CTGAGCTATACCCCCATATAACCGGAAACCCTTGATTTTACTGAGTTTCCGGGGTTTTGATTAAATTGTCATTTCCTCGCGTTGAGGGGTCGTCACATGCGGTTGCTGGCGCTCCCAGGTGAGCTACGCCCCCGTATGGTCCGCCCCGCAGAATGCGGAACGAAGGATACCGGACTCCCCACGCTACTGCACAGGGTACCGAACAGAAAAATTATAGCACAAGTTGTCCGATTTGTCAAGGGAGGTAAAAAAAAGTTCATTTTTTGAAATCATTACAATCGGAGGGCTGAAATCCGACGAAGAACAGACGCGGCCCCGCCGGCTAAAACAACACAGATTCCGTCTTTAAACAAAAAGGGAATAGACACCGACAGTAGAGCTGGCCAAAGACCAATTCCGGAAATTAAGGCATATTGGAAAGCCCCAGAAATATGGCAAAGCAAAAGACCAAAGGCTGACAACAGCCAGCCAGATGGACGACGCAGACAATGACCGCCCAGCCCGCAAAAAAAGACCAAAAGCAAAAAGCCCCACAAAAAACCGCCGGTAGGCCCCAGAAAGGTTGCCACTCCTCCTTTGAAATGGGAAAACACCGGAATGCCTACTGCCCCCAGCAACAAATAGGTCCCAAGAGCGCAGCTGCCGATAAGAGGACCACAGATAAAACCGCACAGGGCCACGCCGAAGGTTTGTAGGGTCAGGGGAACACCCGTACCGGGCAAGGGAAGCGCCACCTGAGAAAAAACAGCCATCAATGCGGAAAACAGGCCTGCAAGAACTGTCTGCCGCACAGAAAAGCGCTTCATGAAAATGTCCCCTTCCAAAAAATCGAAATTTCCCCAGATGTCAAAACTTTTTCCTCTCCGTCATCGCCACGTAAAATCAGACCTCCCCCATCGTCAATCCCCACCGCCGTAGCTCCATTCGGAAAACTACCATCCGAAGGAACCACCCGACGGCCAATAAGAATCGACCGGTTCCGGTATTCTCGCAAAAACCGCTTTTCCTCTCTGCGGGGATATTCTTCAAAAAAGGCGTTCAGGACTGCCCCCAGCAGTGCTGCCCGGCGACCAGGAACTGGGGTCTCCTCTACGGCGCCAGCTTTTTGCGCACAATCAGAAGGAAATCCGCCCTCCGGAGAAGTAAGGTTGATTCCCATGCCGAGAACCGCCCACTGCAACCCGCTTCGTTCCAAATCAACCGACCCCTCAGTCAGAATCCCGCAAATTTTCCGATCTTTCCAATACAGGTCGTTGACCCATTTAATTCCTACTCGGCAGCCGGTGACAACTTCAATTCCTCTGGCCGCTGCCACAGCAGCCAAAGCTGTCAAAGTAAGCGCATCAGTAGCCGACTGATCCGGACGGAGCAGCAGACTGAAATACAACCCGGTACGGGGAGGGGAATAAAAGCGGCGGCCCAGCCGGCCCCTGCCTCCAGTCTGTTGAATGGCGGCAAACACTGTACCCTCCGGCGCCCCTTCCTCAGCGGCTTGCTTGAGGAGGGTATTGGTAGAATCCACGGTGTCAAATACCGTAATTTCACATTTCCGGGCAACTCCCTTTAAAACTTTACTTACGGTTTCTGCCGACAGACAATCGTTTTCTGAAGACAACCGGTATCCCAAACGGGAAGAAGACTCAATCAGATACCCTTCTTTCCGTAGCCGACAGATCGCCTTCCATACTGCATTGCGGCTTACCCCTGCCTCTGCAGCCAGCGCTTCTCCCGATTGGTACCCGTCCCGGGCCAACAGCTGCCGGAGTACCACCTGCTTCAACTCCATAACAAACACCTCCTTTTTCTGATTATATCACAAAAAAGAAAAATTGTCAACCATTGTTCTAATTTTAGGTGACAATTAGAACCAACATTATATTTGGACAATTTTTGTGGCAACCGCATCCTGAAAAGCCTGATCATGCTCAATCAGCAGCATAGTAGGCTGAAATTCCAAAATAAGATTTTCAATCTGTATCCGCGAATAAATATCAATAAAATTCAACGGTTCATCCCACACATAAAGATGGGCCTTTTCGCAGAGACTCTTTGCAATCAGCACTTTTTTTTTCTGCCCTTCAGAAAAAACGCGGATTTCTTTTTCAAACTGCACTCTTTCAAAATCCATTTTTCGGAGAATCGATTTGAAAAGACTTTCATTTAAACCATTTTTCTCAGCAAATTCTGACAGGAGACCACACAACCCTGCAGTTTCCTGGGGAACGTAGGAAATTACAAGCCCAGAAGCTAAAGAGACCGTACCGGTATGCGAAATCGGCTGCCCTAGCAGAAGCTTAAGTAAACTGCTTTTCCCACTTCCATTTTTTCCGTTAATTACAACCCGTTCCCCCTGCCGCACTTGAAAATTTACAGCGCCGCAAACAGTTCTCCCATTATACTGCACCGATACATCCACATAAGAAACAAGTCGGTTGGTATAAAATGTAAGCGGCTGTATTTTTAACGGTTCTGTAGTCTCCACATTTTTCAGCAACAGGGATTTTTTCTCAATTGCCTTCATTTGCCTGGCCTCCAGGGATTTAGAGCGTTTCATCATTTTTGACGCTTTATGCCCAATATATCCTCGGTCCACCGGACCGTTGCCGTATTTTGCCCCCTCGGTCTGCCGGGACCACGCCGACGTTTTTTTTGCAGCTTTCTGCAAATGCTGGATTTCTTTTTGCAGCCGCCGGTTCTGCTCTTGCTCAAATTCTTGCTGCCGCTGAAAGTTTTCTTCCCAAGAAGAAAAATTACCGCTTTGCACCACAATTTCGGTTTTGTTGAGAGAAAGAATATGATCCGCGCAGACATCCAAAAACCGCCGGTCATGAGAAACAAGAATAAAGCCATTTTTCCGATTCAAGTACTTCGCCACAATTTTTCGCGCTTCCAGATCCAAATGATTGGTGGGTTCATCGATAAGCAGGAAATGCCCTTCGCTACAAAACAAAGCCGCAAGAAGAACCTTAGTTTGCTCACCGTTAGAAAGCGTGTTAAAAGGACGATGCAAAACTTCGTCACACACTTCTAAATAGGAAAGCTCCCGCAACAGTTTCCAGCCTTCGGCCCGCGGACAGATTTCCAGCAACACGGTTTCAGTCTGACAGCTTTTGTCCAATACAGTATAGGGAAAATAAAGAAATGGTACCGAAGACAAAATCTTTCCGCTGTACTCGTAGCAGCCCAGCAGCAACTGCAGCAAAGTGGTTTTCCCTCTGCCGTTTCTGCCGACAACGCCTAGCTTCCAGTCAGTATCAATCTGGAAATTTGCATTTTCAAAAACGGTATCAAAGCTGGTGGGATAGGAAAAAGTAAGATTTTCAATTTTGATAATAGACATAAATTATCGCCTCCGCAGTAAAAAATAAGAGCCGCAGGAAACTGCTTTCCTGCGGCTCAGCGGAGAAAAGGAAGCTCTATTTCCTGCAACAGACACAGTTGTCCCAAAACTGGACAACTGTGTATCCAAATTTTATTTGCAGGAAAAAAGAATCATCCTTCCACCTCTTTCGTATTGTTTCTTCTATTTTAGCACAAAATGTTTTAATTTGCAAGGGATGCCTCAGAATTTTCAAATTTTCCAAAAATTTGAATCCAAATACCTAAAAATAATATTTGTCAACTATGTTCGCACAAATCACTGCTGATAAGATTGGATCCGTCAAAAATGCTAATATTTTTATTTTCGTTTTGACACCTGTTCACCAACACCGCTATTCCTGTCAACAATGTAACTATCAAGACCCATTACAATAAATATGCTCCTAAACAAACAGCAACGTTACGCTAACTGTTTTGCTTAAAATTCTAAGAAAGCCCTTAAAATCAGCCATCTGCAGGCACTCGCATTCTTTTCACACCCACCAATTTTCCTACTTGCACATTGAACATAATCCTATCCAGTTGTTACAGTTCTTCATAATTGAATTTTATTATACTCCTCAATACACAAGTAAGAAGGACTGTTATCGAAAAAAGAATCGAAATAAAATAAAAACTTGAAACTGTTCCGTTTGCAACTTCGCCAATTTGAATCATTGGACTGAATCTTAATACCGACGCCGTACCACTGTACAATTTTTGGATAAACACTACAAGAAAAATTGAAGTTGCGACTGAAACACTTACTGCGATTACTCCTTTTTGTATCAGAACAGAAAAAAGAAAAAATAATCCATATTATATTAAGAGTGCTTAAATTTGAACAGTTCAGCTTTTAACATCCCTTTTATTTTGATCCCCCTTTACAAAAAAATATAATGCCATCGAGCATTGCCGAGTCAATAACCGCATTAAGGGTATTTTTTCTCCATGTTTCTTCAGTCACTAAAACTTGTCATTCAAAATCCTGTCTTCAATACGTAACAAGTCCACTTTATCAAATTTATCAAATTGTGCTACACCACATTTCATAATCCTGTAGCAGTATCGTAATTTATCTTTATGCTTGTTAAAAAACTACCTTGCCATCGTACCAAAAGACAATATAACCGCAATCTTTTCCAAATCGTTTGTAATGTGAGAAGGATATCAAAACAGAATGATTTTCATCTTGAATAAACTCCAACAGTATATCCAAAATATCCTTTTAGATAATCGGATCCAAACCGTTTGTAGCTTCGTCCAAAATCAAAAGGGCTGAATGGTAAGAAAGAACAGCAGCAATCGAAAGTTTCATTTTCATACCTTTAGATATTACCTTAATCTTTCTGTTTTCCAGCACTGACAGCTTTTTCAGTAAACCGTAATACTGATAGAATATACCAAGTCCATAAGTTTTACCAAATTGTTAGGGAAATAGAAGCAGAAAAGTTATTATTGTCAAAAACGACACCTACACAACCGCAAGTACCGAAGTCAATTTCTTGTTTTTTCCCAACAGTTCAATAGAGCCAGTGTCTTTTTTCACCAAATTAAGAATGGCTTTTTATTGTTGTACTTTTTCCGACTCCATTTTCACCGATTAAACCTACAATCGTTCGTTCCGCAGGAAACACAAAACCATACCTCATCTAATAGAAAGTCAGGATATTTCTTAGGTAAGCTCATATATAGTCAAAACATTTTTACTCATTTTTGTTCCCCTTCCTGATAAAATAACTGCCATAACTCTACAAATTTTTTAACTGGAATATCACTTATTCTACCGGTATCAGCAGCCTGTTGCAAGTGGTCTTCCACTCTGCGTTGTTGTTCTTCTTGGTAAAACTCTCTCTTTTGTGCTGACACAAAACTGCCTCTGCCTACGGTGGTTTCAATGAAACCGTCCGTTGCAAATCTTCATAGGCTTACTCACATGAATAGACTTTTCTAATGCTCGCATAGATGGAATTGAATCTCCAGAACGCAATTCTCCACTCATAATCATAGCATTAAATTGCGAAGTAATTTGCTCGTAAATCCGACTTATTTGCCCTATTGCAAATAATAATTTCCATGCCTCACAGCCTTATCCCACAATGTACTTATTGAAAGGCACGTCATATACAACC
Source organism: uncultured Clostridia bacterium (assembly GCA_944386295.1). Taxonomy (GTDB): domain Bacteria; phylum Bacillota; class Clostridia; order Oscillospirales; family UBA644; genus CALXAO01. The sequence continues at coordinate 5,493 of CALXAO010000024.1, forward strand.
ATTTGCTTAATGTCAATAGACTTCAAAGAAAAATTACAAATAGTTAACAAAGCAGAACGCCCTGAACAATGTCCGGGCGTTCTCATATTAACCATAAATCAGCTTGTGAGCAAAGTTGTTTAGATGGTCTTTTATGCTCACTCGTTCCGCAGAGCTTCCACCGGGTCCTTGCGGGCTGCAATCCCAGAAGGAATTAAGCCGGCTACCAGAGTTAAGCCCATGCTGATAAGCACCAAAACCACACAGGCGATCACCGGCAGGGTGGCGTTAATGGCAGTAATCCCACTGAGGGTATGAATAATTAGGTTCAGAGGAATGCACAGAAGTAGAGAAATCCCAATTCCGATAGTACCAGCCGTAAAGCCCACAAGCAGAGTTTCGGCGTTGAATACCCGAGAAATATCCTGCTTGGAAGCTCCGATAGCCCGCAAAACCCCAATTTCCTTGGTTCGCTCCAGAACAGAAATATAGGTAATAATCCCAATCATAATCGAGGAAACTACCAGGGAAATAGCTACAAAGGCAATCAGCCCGTAGGATACAGCGTTGATCATGGTGGTTACTCCTGACATCATCAGAGCAACATAATCAGTATAAGTGATTTGATCTTCTTCCGCCACCGTCCAGTTATATGCCGCAATAGCGTCAGCAATGGCATTCTTGTCCTCAAAGGTATTGGCATAGAAGGAAATAGAAGACGGCTTTGCGGGGTCCGCATGCCCTAACTTTTCCAAAACCTCCCGCAAGGTAGACTTAGACACGGTAGAAGGCATATAGGCATCATACCACCCGGCCAGAGTAATTTCATCAGCCTGGGCCACAAGAAGGTCCAATTGGGCAGCCACCTTAGCGTCCCCATTTCCCCAAAGCCCAGCGTTTTCTCCGTAAATACGGACAGCATCCGCTTGAGCACAAGTCTGGACTGCGGCATCCAGCTCATCGGATGTCAGCCCCAACAAATAAGCAGATATAGCTTCCGGGGTCATAGTAGTAGACTTGCTCCAGGCGGCAGACACATAAGCAACTTTATGCTGAACAGTAGACAATTTTGCAACAATCTGCTCCACCAGTAGCGCCAGCTCTTCCTCCGAAGGAGAAGCGCGGATCTGCCGAACAGTTTCTTCGGCGGTCGCTCGGTACTGTTCTTTAATGACAGCAGTAAACTGCTCCCGAAGCAAGACGTTCAAGTCCTCGTCTGTATAAGAGGATAAATACGAAGCCGCCATTTCCCTGTCTAGGCCATAGGTATCGGCAATCAGCGTCACCACCGAATCTCGGTCGGGAAAGGCTTCCAGATAGGGAATCAAAGCAGTCTCCAGCTCTTCTACAGAGGGTGTGGCAAGTATCGTCAGATACTGTTCGGCTTTTTCCGCTTCCGACAACGCAGCAAAATGCTCCCGAATGGCCTGCGCCTTCACTGCATCAGAAGGGTCAATCTCTTCAGTGAGGGTGAAGGGCAGACCAGTCAGCAGATCTCGGTTCTGATTTTCGGGAGAGAGCTGAGCCTGCAGCAAAGGACTTTCAGCCGTGCGGCTGAGCAACTTCTCGGTCAGAGCGGAGGTGTAGCCGAAAGTCCCGGTCAGAGAAGCGGCCATAGCGTCTGGATTGGGACGAACCACTCCCACAATTCGTAGCTCCATAGCGTTTTTAATTACCATTTCCATCAATGCTTCATTATCCCGGATATCCTCCCAGACTCCATCCTTGTTCAGATCCTGATAATAATCGGTGTTAAGAAGCAATTTAAAGGTAATTTGCGTAGCAGTATCGTAATCTAGCTCCCGACGAGGAGTGTCAATTTCGGTACCATTGAGCACAGCGTTGAGAATGCTCTGCACTTCATCCTCTGTCACTAGCCCCAGGGCATAAAATGCAATATCGGACACCTCGTTGTTTTTGTCCAAAATCAAAATCACTTCCTCGGCGGCTTGAGGCCACCGACCGGAAAGCAAAGTATACTGTTCGGTAATCCCCTCAGAAATTAGTGCGCCATTCTTCCCGGGCAGCATTTCCTGCCACAGATTAAGCGTACTCATCTGGGCGGAAAGCATAGAATACATAGGGTTTTCCTCGGGAGAGGTCTGATTTTGCCCAAAAGCGGAAAAGGCACCGGACAAGTCAGTAGAACGGTATGCGCCATCAACCGACACATAGGTATTCATGGGTACACGGTACTGATATTGCAGTGCCGACACATACGAAGCAAGACCAGCACTTTCGTCAACCATAACCCGATCCAAATATTCTTTGAACGCAGTTAAATTGTTGCTCTTCTGCTCAGCGGCAAAGGCAGCATTGAACAGATCATACATAGTACGGTTGGAATACACAGCATCCCGACCATGATCATCGGCACTGTCTTCCACGGCAGCCATGGACAGAAACATACTCATCAGGTCGCTCTGTTCGGCAGTAATAGTAATCGGGTAAGACGTCAAGGTATCCCGCTGAATAGCATCGATATAGTTTTGCACACCGGTTGACAATGCCAGAATCAGCGCAATGCCAATAATTCCAATACTTCCGGCAAAAGATGTCATTAAGGTCCGCGTTTTTTTGGTCAGCAGATTCTGGAAGGACAGGGACAGGGCGGTAAAAAAAGACATCGAGCGTTTACCCTTGCTCTTTTGGATTTTTCGAGACGGTTCCGCCATATATGGTGCGGTATCCCCGGTTACGGTACCGTCTAGCAACCGGATAATTCGAGTGGAATAAGTTTGGGCCAGTTCAGGGTTGTGGGTCACCATGATAATCAGCTTTTCTTTAGAAATTTCCTTCAGCAATTCCATAATCTGCACACTGGTAACGGTATCCAACGCTCCGGTCGGCTCATCGGCCAACAGAATATCTGGATCGTTAACCAATGCCCGAGCAATGGCCACACGCTGCATCTGCCCTCCCGACATCTGATTGGGCTTCTTATGCAGCTGATCTCCTAGTCCTACTTTTTCCAGCACTTCCCTCGCCCGGCGGCGGCGCTCTTCCCGGGAAACACCCGACAGCGTCAGAGCTAACTCCACATTTGCCAACACCGACTGATGAGGAATCAGGTTATAGCTCTGGAAAACAAAACCTACTGAATGATTCCGGTAGGTATCCCAGTCTCGGTCCCGGTACTGCTTGGTAGACACACCGTTGATGACCAAATCCCCAGAGGTGTACCGGTCCAGGCCGCCAATGATGTTAAGCAGCGTAGTTTTCCCGCATCCTGAAGGGCCCAGCACTGAAACAAACTCACTGGCCCGAAAAGCTAAGCTGACGCCTTTCAAGGCCGGAATTTCCTTTCCTGCCAGAGAATAATTTTTTACAATGTTTTTTAATTCCAGCAAACTATATCACCTTTCTTTTCTGCGCGGTGAATTAACATTATACTACTAATTTCCATTTTCTCCATGGAAAAACCATGAACTTTTTATGTAAAAAACCTAACAGAAAACAATTGACAAACCGTATCAAATGTGCTATAATAAAAAAACAATAAGGAAAGGGGAAATTACTGATGAAACGAACTATCGTCGCGTTGCTCCTTGTCCTGACGCTGCTGGCCTCTGCCGGGTGCGGACTACGCGACCCTGTCACCGCTAAAGAAAAAGTTTTTTCGTCCGAAGGGATGAAAATTACACTGACCGAAGGCTTCCAAGAAACCAACATTCAGGGATACACGGTCTGCTACGATTCTTCCAAAATCGCCGTATTTGCTCTGCGGGAGGCATTTACTCTGCTGGAAGGGCTGGAAAACTCCCCTGTAGAGGATTATGCCCAGATTGTACTGGAAGCAAACAAAAGTCGAGGGGCCGACAAAGTAGAAACAGTGGAAGGCATTCCCTGCATCGAGTATTCCTACCATAACGACAGCGAAAATAAGGACTACAGCTACTTTACTGCTACATTTAAGGCTTCTGACGCCTTCTGGCTGGTGCAATTTGTCTGTGAAACCGCCAACTACGAAGAACTGCGGCCCACCTTTATTCACTGGGCAAAAACCGTTTCCTTTTCTTAAACCTAATAAAATTAAGTCCCGGCATCAAATGTACTGCTCCAAATTGTACGGACAGAACAAAAACAAATTAAATTTCAAGCAACATGCTGACTTCGCGTTTCATGAGGAGTCAGTTTTGTTTTAAGTTGAATTCGCTCGTTATTGTAGAAATGGATGTATGGCTGGCCTCCTGATAGGTTTGAAGCTTGGCT
>CALXAO010000025.1 GCA_944386295.1 uncultured Clostridia bacterium
ATAATCTTTCAGCCGGTCTGCCACACCGGGCTTGAGCGCATAAAGCATCGGAGCAACCAACAGCGAATAGGGAGAAAAGTCCCCTTCCTGCCCTATAACGTCGCAGTCAATGCCCCGCTTCCAGAACGGGCGGTAAAACTGTAGCAAAGTCCCAACATAATCTCTCGCCTCAGGACGGACAAATCCCTGAAATTCCCGAATTGCCCAAGAATTTTCGCAATCATACAACAGTGCAACCCGGGACTGGGGAACTGTCCCCACGACGCCGTCCAGCCGAGAAAGAATATCTCCCAATTGGGCCACTTCCCGGAAAACACGGGTATCCTCCTTGCCGTAGTGATCAACAACCGCACCGTGGAATTTTTCCGCCGAACCCCGGGATTTTCGCCACTGAAAATACATCACGCTGTCCGCCCCATGGGCCACCGCTTGAAGAGAAGACAACAGATGTACGCCCGGACGTTTCAATTTATTAACCGGCTGCCAGTTGACTTGCGATGGCGTAGATTCCATCAGCAAAAAGGGCGCCTTTTTCATTGAACGGAAATAGTCGTGACAAAAGGCCGCGAACACCGCTTCCGTAGTATGATCTGTCCCGTGCTTGCCCCATGCGGGATAGTTGTCCCAGGAAATCACGTCTACCGAAGGAACTATTTTACTGTAATCCAGCCCCTCATACATTGTCATAAAATTCGTTGTTACCGGCAAATGGGGCGCATATTTTTTAAGAGGTTCACTCTCGTTTTGTAAAAAAGACAACGTTTGCGCTGTTACAAATCTTTTCCAATCCAAAACCAGACCATGTATCGACTGCTCGCCCAAAGAAGAAGGAGACTCAATTTCTTCAAAACCGCCATATGTATGACTCCAAAAGGAGGTCCACCACTGACGGTTCAGTTCTCCGATGTCATTGCAGTATTTGTTCCGAAGCCATTCCCGGAACGCCTCCTGACACAGAGGACAATGGCACTCGCCCCCATATTCGTTGGATATATGCCACATCCGCACTGCAGGATGCGAACCATACCGCTGTGCCAGGAGAGTGTTCATTTCCTTCACCTTCCGACGATAATACGGGGAGGTATAACAATGATTGTGCCGTCCCCCGTGCAGCCGACGGCGCCGGTCGGGCGTAACCCGGAGAACCTCCGGATGATTCCGATCCATCCAAGCAGGCCGTGCCCCGGAAGGCGTCGCAAGAATTACAGAAACACCGTTTGCAGCAAGCTCATCCAGAATTTTGTCCAGCCACGAAAATTGGTATACCCCTTCTTCCGGCTCCAGGGAAGCCCAGGCAAAAATCCCTACGCTTACGCCATTGATCCCGGCAAGCTTCATCAAACGCAAGTCTTCCTGTAATAATTCAGGGCTGTCCAGCCATTGATCCGGATTGTAATCGCCGCCGTGTACCATATGGGGAAACTGATATAACGCAGAAGAAGCCTTTTCCATAAAAAATCCCTACTTTCAAAGTAAAAAGATTTTAGAAACAACAGAGGCCTGTTAAAACCTCTGTTGTTTTCTCATTTTTTTTCAACAATCAAACTTTCGCCATCCATTTCCTCCGGCTTGGATAATCCTAAAATGTCCAGCATCGTAGGAGCAATATCCGCAAGCTTGCCCTGGCCAGGCTCTTTCAGCCGACATGGATACCCGCAGACCAAAAACGGCACCGGATTCGTGGTATGCGCAGTAAAGGGAGACCCGTCATCGTCAATCATCCGGTCAGCGTTGCCATGATCAGCAGTTACCAGCGCTACACCGCCTTTGGCAAGCGTTGCCTGAACCACATCATACATACACTCATCCACCGTCCGGACAGCCTTGATCGCGGCATCCAAAACCCCGGTATGTCCCACCATATCACAGTTTGCAAAATTCAAAATAATAACATCATAACTTTCGGCTGCAATCCGCTTCAGCACCTCGTCCCGAACCCCAGGCGCACTCATTTCGGGTTTCAGGTCAAAGGTAGCTACCCGGGGAGTTTCCACTAGGCAGCGATCCTCCTTCGGGTAAGTTTTTTCCACACCTCCGTTAAAGAAAAACGTTACGTGGGCATACTTTGTCGTTTCAGCAATCCGCAACTGAGTCAATCCCTGCTTGCTGATATACTCGCCAAAGGTGTTGTCCAGAGAAGTGGGAGCAAAAGCAACCTTCACATTGGGCATTTCCCGGTCATAACTGGTCATGCAAACAAAGCAAAGGTTTTTACGCATTTCCCGGGGAAAACCGGAAAAGGCAGGATCCACAAAGGCGCGGGTCAGTTCTCTGGCCCGATCGGGTCGGAAATTGAAAAAGACTACAGAATCTCCATCCTGCACCTGCGCGTTTTTCGTACTGACAAAAGGAACAATAAACTCGTCAGTAACATCCTTAGTATAACTGTCGCAAACACCCTTTTCCGGATCCGGACAAAAGGCACCCTCGCTCTCAGTAATGGCACGATAGGCTTTTTCCACCCGGTCCCAGCAGGTATCCCGATCCATAGCGTAATAACGGCCCATTACAGTCGCAATACGGCCCACGCCAATCCGATTCATTTCCTGAACACACTCGGCCAGATATCCAGCTCCACTGGTGGGGGATACATCCCGTCCATCCATAAAGCAATGGACATAAACCCGATCCAGGCCTTTCCGCTGAGCCAGCTCCAGCAGGGCGTACAGATGTGAGTTGTGACTGTGCACCCCACCGTCGGAAAGCAGCCCCATGCAATGAAGCGACGACCCATTGGCCAAGCAATGGTTAATAGCGCTGTTCAGCGCGGGATTTTCAAAGAACGCGCCATCCCGAATATTTTTTGTAATCCGAGTTAATTCCTGATATACCACACGGCCTGCGCCAATATTGGTATGTCCAACCTCGCTGTTTCCCATCTGACCGTCGGGTAGACCCACGTCCATACCGGAAGCGCCAATCGTGGTCATTCCGTACTGGTCCGCCAACGAATCAAAACGGGGAGTATTCCCCCGGATGGCATTGCCGGGACCGGCCGACGCAATTCCGAATCCGTCCATAATAATCAGGGTTAAAGGTCTCTTCATAATTTATGATTGCAGCCTTTGCAAAGCAAAAGCTTCCTTTCTTTGAAATTATATTACCAATCGCCGTCCGGCTTCTGACAGCGCACCGGCAGAGGTCTTCTTACTTCGACGCGGAACGGACAATGGATGTAAAGTCCGGAACTTTCAGGGAAGCACCTCCGATCAAGCCGCCGTCCACATTGTATTTTGCCAACAATTCGTCGGCATTCCCTGCATTCATAGATCCACCGTACTGAACCGTCACCCGTTCCGCAGCATCGGTACCATACAAGTCAGCTACTGCCTTGCGAACCGCTCCATTGGTCTCGTCAGCCTGTTCGGCTGTGGCGGTCAAACCGGTGCCGATGGCCCAAACAGGTTCATAGGCAATAATCACATTGCACAACTGCTCGACGCTTACGCCCTGCAGAGCAATCTTCGTCTGCAAAGAAACCAGCTCGTTGGTCACACCCTGGAGCCGCTGCTCCTTACGCTCGCCAACACAAAGGATTACCTTCAGCCCCGCGGCCAAAGCAGCCAAGACCTTTTGATTGACCGTTTCATCTGTTTCCGCAAAATACTGCCGCCGCTCACTGTGACCAATAATCACATATTCCACACCAAGATCCCGCAGCATCTCAGCGCTCACCTCTCCGGTATAGGCGCCCTTCGGTTCAAAATGCAGATTCTGCGCACCAACCTTTACATTAGTACCCTTTGTAACTTCCACCGCGTTCTGTAGACAGACAAAAGGAACACAGACTACAACGTCACAGGACGCATCCTTTACACCGGGAATCAACTCTCTCAGAAAAGAAACCGTTTCTGACGGGGTTTTATTCATTTTCCAGTTTCCGGCAATTACCGTTTTTCTCATAGCATCATTCATAAAAAATCCTCCATATAACAGGGACATGCGCAAAAAGCTCTTTGCTTTTTGCGCAGAACCGATTTCTTTGACTCAGAGATCCATCAGGCAGGCGATTCCTGGAAGCTCCCGCCCCTCCAGAAATTCCAGGGACGCGCCTCCGCCGGTAGAAATGTGGGTAATCTGTTCGGCAAAGCCCAGTTGTTCGCAGGCCGCCGCAGAATCACCGCCGCCCACAATCGTCACCGCAGAAGAATCGGCAAGTGCCTTCGCCACAGCAATTGTACCCTTGGCAAGAACAGGATTCTCAAACACACCCATGGGTCCGTTCCAGACCACAGTCTTGGCAGAGGCAACAGCCTCCGCGAACAGAGCCTGAGACTTTTCACCGATATCCAGCCCCATCTTATCAGCTGGAATCTGATTGGAGGAAACGGTTTCGGTCGCAATAGCGGCGTCAATGGGATCCGGGAAAGCACCAGCAATCACCGTATCCACCGGCAAAAGCAGCTTCACGCCCTTCTCCTCTGCTTTTTCCAGCATCTGACGGCAGTAATCCAACTTCGTTTCGTCCAGAAGAGACTTCCCAGTGGAATACCCCTTCGCAGCAAGAAAGGTATACGCCATACCTCCGCCGATAATCAAAGTGTCCACCTTGGAAAGCAGATTGTCAATCACGTTCAGTTTGTCAGCAACCTTAGCCCCACCCAAAATTGCAACAAAAGGCCGTTCAGGATTGCTGAGCGCTTTTCCCATAATCCCAATTTCTTTCTGAATCAGGAAGCCGCAGACTGCGGGAAGATAATCGGCAACTCCGGCAGTAGAGGCATGGGCCCGATGGGCCGCGCCGAAGGCATCGTTGACATATACCTCCGCCAAGGAAGCCAATTCTTTGGAAAATTCCGGATCATTGGCCTCTTCCCGGGCATCAAAGCGAGTATTTTCCAACAACAGGGCCTGCCCGCATTGCAGCGCAGCAGCCTTAGACTTCGCGTCAGGACCAATGGTGTCAATAGCCAGCGAAACGGAAATACCCAACAACTCTGACAGGCGAACCGCAACCGGCGCTAGGGAATATTTGGGATTTACAGCGCCTTTGGGTTTTCCCATATGAGAGCAAAGAATCACGGCTGCACCTTGCTCCAGCAAATATTTAATGGTAGGAACCGCTTCTACAATCCGCTTGTCACTGGTAATTACGCCGTCCTTGAGAGGAACATTGAAATCGCAGCGAACTAGAACTTTTTTGCCTTTGACATCAATGTCTTTGACACTTTTTTTGTCGTAATTCATTGTATTTTCACTCCTGTTTCTGTATAGTTTTTCGTATTTGGCAAAATGGAACTGTTTATAAATATCCATTCTTTTTTATTTTACCACAAAATTACAGTATTTGCAAGTAAAGTCCAAAAATGTAACATTTTTTTTTATTTCAGCCCAGGGTGTAGCAGCAAAACCCGCAGCACCCCCCAGGTAACAATCCCACACCCGGCCGAACAAAGCGTCATCAGTGGAAGGAACCCAAACACCTCCGGGGTAAACAGCACCGCAGCCGCAGCCAACTGACCGACCCCATGAAAAGCAGCTCCCGCCACGTTGACTCCAAGGGGAGAAAAGAAACGGGAGTTTCGGAGCAGAGCCATAACAAAAATTGCACAAAAATATCCCGCCAGGGAAAAGATCAGACCACTAAGCCGTCCAGTAAAGGTCAGGCTGAGCAAACATTTACCCAACCCAAACAAAAATACCTGCCAAAAAGGTTTCCGATATAGAAGAAAGACCACCGTCAAATTAGACAGTCCCAACTTTACGCCTGGCACAGGAAACTGCAGCGGAAGAATCGATTCTAACCAGGAAAGAAGCAGGGCAACGGTCAACAACAAAGCATATTCGGCCAGCATATGAACCCTGCGGGAATTAGTAAGCAACTCCGTCCACCTCCTCCGACAGAATCCGAATGCAAAGTCGGTTGGGCAGACACAGAATAACCTGGCCCTGCCGGGAAATGGCGCCGGTTTGTTCACAGATCCGATCGGGACAGGACATATCCCGAACCAAAACGGTTCCATCTTCTACCACTATAGTCCCTACATTGTCCAGTACCAGGGTCTGCGACTGAGCCAGGGGAAGATCCGCCACAGACTACCCATTAAGAAATACCTGGACCGTTCTGCCCTCCGGTGCTTTCGGAAACAGAAAGACACCAAACGAAGCCAAAATCAACACCCCGGTCAAAATCAGATCCGCAGGTTTTATTTTAAAATTCACAGCGGACTTTCTTTCAGTCTGTAAGCAGACGATGTCAAAGAAAACCGCTGAGATAGGCCTGAGGTTACCACCACTTCCCCAGTCCGGAGCACAAGAATTGCCTGTGCGTTATCCCACTTGTCGGAAGCGTTAACAGTCTGAAGCAAGGCCAACGCCCTTTCCTCTCCCAAAAGAAAACAGGCGGTAGACAGCATATCGGCCAATGCTCCGTCAGAACAAACCACCGTAGCGCTCAGCAAATCGCTTTCCGCCGGCCAACCGGTGCGGGGATCCAGAATGTGATGATACCGGACACCTTCATATTCAAAATATCGCTCATAGCCGCCGGACGTAACCACAGACGTGTCCGTTAAATTCAAAATACCCAGAACTCCTCCTCCGTCATCTGCGGGGTCCCGGACGCCGATCCGAAACAGACTGCCATCGGGTTTGCTCCCGAACAGGGTAATATTTCCGCCTAGGTCCACCATGCCGCCCAGGGCCCCTCCGGTTTGCAGACGGTCGGCAACCAGGTCTCCCCCGTTGCCCTTTCCAAAAGCGCCAAGATCTAACCCCTGTCCCACATGAGAAAACCGTAACGCTTCTTCTGTACACGCTACCGTCTGATACCCTACCAAGGACAGTGCATCTGCAATAGCTTGCTCTTCCGGCGGACGGTCTGCCCCGGAAACATTCCACAGTGCAGAAAGGGGAGCGACAGTCAAATCAAACGCACCGTCGGTCCAGGACGAAAGCTGCCAGGCCATTTCCATCAGACGGGCTTCCCGCATATTTTGAAAAGCAAGAACCTGTCCGTCCGTCTGGGCAAACACCCGTCCCTGTGCGTCCGGGGAAAACAGCATCTGCCCTTCCTGAAGTTGCGTTTCAAAATAAGCCTGCAAATCCTCTCCGTTATACCCGTAAACCGTCACGGAACAAAACGTGTCATAAGCCCAAGCCGAAGCTTCCTTTTTGATGTCTGAAGGCTTTTGACAGGAACAAAGAACCAGCGCCGTAGCAAAAAGAAGGCAAAGCAGCCCTGTCTTTTTACACCATTTTTTCATAAGATTTTAACCCTTTCCTGCCCGTTATCCGCCGAAAAGCCGGGAAATCAACTTTGCAATTCCAATCAGCGCAGAAGGGTTGGAATCCCAGGATGGAACACAGCCCAGAACACAGACAAGCGCAATCAAACAAACAATTGAGGCAAATACAACCCAAAATTTATCCTGTTTCAAACCCGACTTCCTTTCTGAATATTAACACCCGGCCGGGACAAAGATGCACGGCCGGGTAAGAGTCAGCTATTTTCCGCAATCAGCTGTTCCAAAAACACTTTGGATTCCAAAATATCCCGGATCTGCTGTTCTCCGGAAATTTCCCGCTCAATAGTCAGTTCGCCGTCGTAACCAATTTCCTTCAGCCGCGCAATCAATCGGGGAAAATCTACCCGTCCCTCGCCCAGCTTTGTTTCCCGGCCCAAACTATGTCCATCGGTGGGATAAAACCCGTCTTTGACATGAAGATTGCGTACATAAGGCCCAATAACATCCAACGCGTCCACCGGATTGGCTTTGCCGTAAAGAATCACATTGGCCGTATCCAAATTCACACCCAAATTGTCCAACCCCACAACTTCAAAACACCGCAACAGCGCCACCGGCGTCTCCTGCCCAGTTTCAAACAGCAGATACTGTCCATTTTCCTTCAGGTGCTTGGCTACCGCGCGGATCGCCACACAGAATCCCTGGAAATTAGGATCATAGGGATTTTCCGGAATATATCCCATGTGGCTGATCACATCAGTTACTCCCAGCTTTCGGGCAAAATCTGCCCCATCGGTCAAATTTTTCATCCGTGCATGTCGGAAGGTCACAGGGACTAAACCCAGCGTTTCCTGTCCATCATAAAAATTCCACACACAAGGACCTTCCCAGCCACACCAAAATGCGGAAATTGTCACACCGTATTTATCGACAGCTTCCCGAATAATCGCGGCATTCTCATCGGTCCAGAACTCCGGATGCCAGGAAAGCAGCTGACAGGAGGAAAATCCCTGCTCCACAATATCCCGAAAACTGTCGGACATTTCAGGTCCGTCGATTTGTCTGACACAAACTCCGACTCTCATTCTTATTTTCCTCTTTTCATTTTAAATTTTATTGCTTTCATTATATACTTTTTCCTCCGTCTTGTCAAGCAAAGAGTTTATGGAATATTTTGACAAAACGGGCACATTTTCGGAAAATTTCCTGCGTTAGGCTTGCATTTCCCAATAGAACATGGTAAAATAAAGCCGCAAGAAAGAACGAGGTGGAACGCTTTATGGACTATCCGCATTTACGAGATCAGAACTATCTGCAATTTGAACTGAAAAAAAAACTGACCGACATCCTTGGCAAAACCGGAGCAAAAGGCTTGTCGGTCGCTGTGTGCGGGAAAACATCCCGCATTGCCGCAGCAAGCGATGGAATTATTAGCGCTGCCACCTGCGAACCAGTGACCGAAAACACAGTATTCTGGGCCGACGGACTGGCAGCGCCGATATTGGCCTATGCCGCATTCAAATTACAGGAACAGGGACGCCTAGATCTGACCGCGCCCCTGTGCCGTTATCTGTCAGAGCCTTTTCTTCCTGGCGACAGAGATCTTCCTAAGGTCACCGGACAAATGGTACTAACCCATACCGCAGGGTTGCCTATGCGAAAAAATCCGGATGGACCGACCAAACTGATCCTTCCCCCCGGAACTTATTTTTCCTATTCCGCTCTGGGAATTTTGTATCTGCAGCGGGTTATGGAACAAATTACGGGACAGGACCTTCAGACCTATTTGCAGGACACCATTTTCCGCCCCTTCCGAATGGCATCAACGTCTCTGGTTTGGAAAGAAGATTTTACCGGACGGTTTGCCTATCCCCATGATAAAAAAGGAAAGGAAAACCATTATATCAAAGCGGAAAAACCAAATGCATCCCGATATTTTTATACCACACCTTCCGATTACTGTGCTTTTTTAAACAAGCTCTTCGCCCCCCAAACCTCACCCAAATACTGCCTTTCTTCAGAATCCTTAGCACAACTGCTGCTGCCCTGCACTTCTCTTTACGGAAATCTGCACTGGGCCAGGGGAATCGGCGCGGCGGAAGAAAAAGGCAGCGTGCGGTATTGGACCTTCGCCGACCAAGAAGGCAGCAAAGCGTTGGCAATGATCGACCCTGGAGCAAACATCGGCATCTGTGTCCTCAGCAACGGAAATGAAGGACGGAAAGCCTGCGAAGTCCTGCTCCGGGAACTGACCGGAACAGCGTTTTCTCCATCCTTGAATTATTTTGGACCGTCACTGAAAAAAGCCGCATGGAAAGCCAAGGGGAAACTGATGCAAAAGAAATTTGCTGTGGAAAGAGATAAAACATGATTTTAATTATTGCGGAAAAACCCAGTCTGGGTCGGAATATTGCCGCAGGCATTGAAGAAGGAACCGGGCAGCCCCTACACAGAAACAAGGGATATATCGAAGGCGGGGAATATTTGATTACCTGGGCGTTCGGCCATCTGTTTTCCTTGGCCGACATTGAAGACTATTCCCCCCGGTCAGACGGATCGACTCGTTGGAGCATGGATAACATCCCCTGCTTTCCTCAGGAATTTATTTATCAAATCAAAAAAGGACAGGACCGAAAAACTGACCCCGGGGTAGTCCGTCAGTTTGAACTGATTCGAACCCTCTGTAACCGCCCAGACGTCACCTGTATTGTCAACGCGGGAGACTCTGACCGGGAAGGGGAAATTATTGTCCGAACCTGTATCCAAAAGGCATCTCCCGCAGGGAAGGAAATAAAACGGCTGTGGTTGCCCGACCAAACAGCCCAGACCATTCAAAAAGCTCTAACAGAAATGAAGGACGACAGCGCCTACGATGCCCTTGCAAACGAGGGATTTGCCCGGACCTATATTGACTGGCTCTACGGAGTCAACCTAACCCGTTACGCCACATTAAAAACCGGAACACTCCTGCGGGTAGGTCGGGTAATTATTCCCATCGTCAAGGCCATTTACGACCGGGACATGGCTATCCGAAATTTCGTTCCGGAAAAATACTGGGCGGTTATCAGCAAGGCCGAAACCTCCGGAG
>CALXAO010000026.1 GCA_944386295.1 uncultured Clostridia bacterium
TTGCTGCGTTAGAGGCACTTTGTTTCATTCTCTTTGGTGCCTTGCAGCGCAGCGGAAAGGAATGGTCATAATTATGGCAATTATGATTCCTAACCGCCCGCACGCATTTGCTCCTGCAAGTCTGGAAGGCGTAATGTTTACGGCACTTGAAAAATTACCGGACGAATACTATGTATTCCATTCTTTAAGATTATCAACGGTTGTTGATAATACTTTCCACGAGAGTGAGACCGATTTTGTTGTTTTCAATAAACGGTTGGGAATTCTTTGCCTTGAAGCAAAAGCCGGCCAGGTACGCTACGAAAACGGTTACTGGCTGTACGGCAGCGGAGAACCAATGCATAATGGCGGACCGTTTAATCAAGCAGCATCCAACAAATGGAAGCTGATAAAATACTTTGAAAATCATCGATTTGCATCCATCTTGGAAAAATGCAAATTCTTACATGCGGTATGGTTTCCGTCCATATCGGAAGGTGATGTCAGAGGCATACGTCTGCCGACTGAATCAGACAAAGCTTTGATTATGACAAAAGAAGCATTGGATGATCCGCTGCTGCATCTTGAGAGAATCTTTTCCATGGAGTTACCTAACGGAAAGCAAACCAACTTAACAGAACAGGAAGTCAATCGTATTTTGCGAGAAATACTGTGTCCGCAGTTTAATGTCTTCCCGTCAGTAACTTTTGAATCGGATCTCAAAAAAATAGTGTTCCATCGAATGTTGGAAGAACAATCCGGTATTCTTAACTTTTTATCGGAACAAAAAACGGCAGTTATTAACGGAGCTGCCGGAACCGGCAAAACTATGATTGCCGTCGAAAAGGCACAGCGTCACGCAACCGCCGGAGAAAAGGTGCTGTTTCTGTGTTACAACACACAGCTTAAAAGCTATCTTTCTGAAAATTATGCTCACGAGAATATCGATTATTACACCATCTCCGGGTTAGCGTGTAAACTTTGTAATACAACTACCCCTAATTATGAGAAAATGAAATCTGTATTAGAGGATATGTATGTATTTGATAATTTCCCCTATATGCATATAGTAATTGACGAGGGACAGGATTTTGGTATAGACGCTGTAGAGGAAACCGGAATCATTGATGTGCTAAAGAGCATAATAAGCGATATTAAACCAGATAGTGCAAGTTTCTATATTTTTTATGACAAACTGCAATTGGTACAGTCGCGAAAAATCCCGCAATACATAAGTGACGCCGATTGCAAATTGACGCTATACAGAAATTGCAGAAATACGGAGAATATCGCGACAACATCATTGGCTCCGATTACAGAACGTAAACCAAAATTGATAGACGGTTGTGTAAAGGGTGTACCAGCCAAACTCCATTTTTGCGAGTCAGAGGAAAAAGCACGAGAAAGACTCAACCTGATTATTGACACTTTAAAAGGCCAAGGGATTAAAGATATCGTTATTCTTACTTGCAAAACTGAAAGCACGAGCATATTGAGTGATTTTGTTCCCACCGGCATTTATAGAAACAAATATCGCTTTTCGACCTGTCGGAAGTTTAAGGGTCTTGAAGCTGATGCTGTAATCCTAATTGATGTAATGTCAGAAATTTTCGAAGAGGAAAACTCCTTGATATATTACGTTGGAACATCTCGAGCGCGTCTATGGCTTGATATCATAACAACTATGGATAATGAGGCGTGCACTGATGTTTTACAATCTGTATTTGAAAAACGAGGGCACATTAAGAATCCGCAAAGAGAATTAGCTGCAGCCATTAATGCAATTCCCAGCAAATAGAATTTATTATTGTACTCATAGAAACTCGATATATATTTTACTTGAAAGGTGAAAAAGTATGGCACGCTCGTATTATGCGTCAACAATAGAAAGATTTATTAATTTGGATGGTGATATGATATTAGCGTCCATGGTAAAAAATCACCCTTTCGATTTGAATGACCTGACTCGCGATTCATGGCTGGAGGAAATTGATATATTGAAGAAACAACTTGCCGGAATCGGCGGGTATATTATGCTTGAATATATGATTCCTCGAATGGGTAAAAGAGTAGATGCTGTAGTGATAAGTGAGGGTTTGATCTTCCTTTTGGAGTTTAAGGTCGGCGCGGAACAATACACATCTTCTGCATTAGATCAAGTGATGGATTATGCTCTTGATTTGAAAAATTTTCATGCAGATAGTTATGATAAAGTTATTGTACCTGTTGTCGTTTGCACGGAAGCACCCGATGTGAAGAATCAAATATCCGCCTATGAGGATGATATTTTGCATGTTTTGAGAGTAAATAAAAATACCCTTTCAGATGTTGTGCGCGAGGTTTTCAAAAATTATCACGGGACGCCTTCTGTTGATGCACAATCATGGCAGGAAGCGGAATACAAGCCTACGCCGACAATAATTGAGGCGGCGCAGGCCTTATTTAACAAACATACTGTCGAGGATATTTACAGAAACGATGCGGAAGCCAAAAATCTTTCTGTAACCATGAGGGAAATAAAAAGCATTATCAAGTACAGTCGCGAAAATCACAAGAAATCCATTGTTTTTGTTACGGGTGTGCCCGGAGCCGGTAAAACACTGGTCGGTCTTAAACTTGCTACAGAACTATACAATTCAGAAACTGAAGATGACGCGGTTTTTCTTTCGGGAAATCAACCGTTGGTAACCGTGCTTCAAGAGGCCCTTTCACGTGATAAGGTGCAACAAGAAGCAGAAAACGGAAATAAAATCAGCAAAGATTTTGCAAAAAAAGAGGTCAAAAAGTTTATTCAGATTATACATCACTATAGAGACTATTACGTCGGAAATGATGTTTGTCCGTATGAAAGAATTGCTATTTTTGATGAGTCGCAGCGTGCATGGACAAAAGACGAAATTTCCTCTTTTATGGCGCGGAAAAAGGGCATTAAAAATTTTGTTTACAGTGAGCCGGAGTTTTTGATCAGTACAATGGATCGTTGGAATGATTGGGCGGTAATTGTATGTTTAGTTGGTGGTGGCCAAGAAATAAACAAAGGAGAGGCAGGTCTGCCCGAATGGTTTGATTCTTTGCGTAGAAGCTTTTCTCACTGGGATGTTTATGTTGCAAAGAATTTAGATGATTCCGAGTATTTAAGAGGCAGGAAATGGGCTGATTTAGTAAAAAATCTCAATGTGCACATAGATGAGGGCTTGCATCTTGCTACATCTATTCGCTCTTTCAGAAGTGAGAATGTATCGTTGTTAGTGAAATATTTGCTTGATAATGAATCAGAAAAAGCAAGAACGGTGTATTCAAGGTTGAAAGACAAATATCCTATAGCGATTACTCGTGATTTGGAAAAGGCGAAAGAATGGGCAAAGCTTCAGGCAAGAGGCAACGAACGTTATGGATTATTTGCAAGTAGTAGTGCAGCGCGGTTGAAACCGTACGGAATATATTATGCCAAAGACAGAAATAGTATTTCGCCGGAAAACTGGTTTTTAAATTCAAAGGAAGATATTCGATCCAGTTATTTTATGGAATCTGTTGCAAGTGAATTTGAAACTCAGGGACTTGAAGTTGATTATGCGCTAATTGCGTGGGATGCCGACTTGAGAATCGAAAATAATGAATGGGCATTTTATCAAATGAGTAATAGGCTTTCTCCTCCAAACTGGTCTCGAATTCATAGCGAAAACAATCGACTATATTTAAAAAATGCGTATCGTGTATTGCTTACACGTGCACGCCAGGGATTTATTATTTATGACTCAATTGCAAAGTGAAACGCACGGGTGCCGAACAGAAAGCATAACAAAGAATCTTGAAACAACCTCTTACTGTCACCATTGCAATTCACTTTACAACAGGTTATATAATTCATTTATCTTTC
>CALXAO010000027.1 GCA_944386295.1 uncultured Clostridia bacterium
AACGTAGTAATGCCCACTGTCGTACACGGGGGACAGCAACTGGCGAAGGGGTTAGCGTCTGTTATTTTTGGAGGGGTATCATGACGTACAAGACACAAATGGAGGCAGCCAAGAAAGGAATTATTACAAAGGAAATGTCTGTGGTTGCAACAAAAGAGGGATTACCGGAAAAAAAGATCCGGGATAGTGTTGCCTGTGGGGAAATTGCAATCCCTGCCAATATTCGGCATAAATCCCTTTCCCCAGAAGGAATCGGCTGTGGTCTAAAAACAAAGATCAATGTTAATCTAGGAATTTCCGGTGACTGCAAAAACTACGACATAGAAATGCAAAAAGTGGATTTAGCCTTGCGCTTTGGTGCGGAAGCAATTATGGATCTAAGCAACTATGGAAAAACCAACACTTTCCGCCGGGAATTAATCCAAAAATCCACAGCTATGATTGGTACCGTGCCGATGTACGATGCCATTGGATACCTGGAAAAAGATTTGCTGGAAATTCAACCGGAAGATTTTCTGCAAGTTTTGAGAGCGCATGCAGAAGAAGGGGTAGATTTCATGACTATTCACGCGGGCCTGAACCGGAAAACCGCTTCTGCCATTAAACAGGAAAAACGAAGAATGAACATTGTCTCTCGGGGTGGATCACTCCTGTTTGCCTGGATGGAAATGACGGGAAGAGAAAACCCATTTTTTGAGTATTACGATGATGTTCTTAAAATTCTGGCTGAATATGATGTGACCATTAGTTTAGGAGATGCTTTGAGACCCGGATGTATCGATGACAGCAGCGACGCCGGGCAAATCGGAGAACTGATTGAATTGGGAAATTTAACAAAACGCGCCTGGGAACAAAATGTTCAAGTGATGGTGGAAGGCCCCGGACATATGGCCATTAACGAAATCGAAGCCAATATGCGTCTGGAAAAAAGGCTTTGTCACAACGCTCCTTTTTATGTTCTTGGTCCGTTAGTAACTGACATTGCCCCAGGATATGACCATATTACTTCCGCCATCGGAGGAGCCATTGCCGCAGCTTCAGGTGCAGATTTCCTGTGTTATGTCACGCCTGCTGAACATCTGCGGCTACCGAACCTGAACGACGTCAAGGAAGGTATTGTGGCCTCTAAAATTGCAGCGCATGCGGCTGATATTGCAAAGGGCATTCCGGGAGCCAGAGAATGGGACAACAAGATGTCCGATGCACGTCATGCCACCGATTGGGAAGAAATGTTCCGACTGGCCATTGACGGAGAAAAAGCAAAAGCCTATTTTGAGAGTACACCACCGGAAGACCGGCATACCTGTTCCATGTGCGGCAAAATGTGCGCGGTGCGTACCACCAACCGTATTTTGGAAGGAAAAACCGTTGAATTCCGTCGGGAAAAATAATCTTGGAGGTCTAATACTATGCTTAAAGAAATGCTGGACAATGTCCGTGCTACTACTCCCCTGATTCATAACATTACCAACTATGTTACCGTCAATGACTGTGCAAATACCTTGCTGGCCTGCGGCGGCGCACCCATTATGTCAGATGACCGGGAAGAAGTCGAGGAAATTACCTCGATCTGTGGAGGATTGAATATCAATATCGGCACACTTAACGGCAATACAATTCCATCTATGTTTCTGGCCGGGAAAAAAGCCAATGAGTTGTCCCACCCGGTACTGTTAGACCCAGTCGGTGCAGGTGCTTCTTCCCTCCGGACCCGGACTGCATGCAAATTAATGGATGAAATTCATTTCACAGCCATCCGGGGAAATATTTCAGAAATCAAAACACTGGCGCTAGGCAGTGGATCCACCAAAGGTGTCGATGCAGACGTTGCTGATGTCATTACTCGAGAAAATATCAAAGATGGCGTAAGATTCGCAAAAGAACTTTCAGCCAAAACGAATGCGGTCGTAGCCATTACTGGCGCAATCGATATTGTAGCAAACAGCTCTACCGCCTATGCCATTTATAACGGACACCCCATCCTAAGCAAGATCACAGGCTCAGGCTGTATGCTCTCCGCCATGACGACAGCTTATCTGACCGCCAATCCCACACAGCCCCTGACCGCAGTATTGGCAGCTGTTTGTGCTATGGGCCTTTGCGGAGAGCTGGCATTTGCACATCTTGGTGCCCAAGAAGGCAATTCCACATTTCGTAATAAACTGATCGACCAGATTTATTGTCTTACAGGGGATTTGTTGGAAAGCGGTGCTAGATATGAACTTCAATAAGGAATTTCTACGGCTGTATGCTGTAACCGACCGCGCATGGACAGGCACTCTTTCACTGAAAGAGCAAATAGAACAAGCTCTAAAAGGAGGTGTTACCTGTGTTCAGTTGCGAGAAAAAGAACTCTCTTTGACCGAATTCGCCAAAGAAGCGGCAGAAATTCAAGCGCTTTGCAGAAGATATAACACGCCGTTTCTAATCAATGACAATGTGGAATTGGCGGTCGCCTGCAATGCAGATGGGGTACATGTAGGCCAATCAGATATGGCGGCTGGCGCAGTGCGAAAAAAAATTGGCCGTGAAAAAATTCTGGGCGTATCGGTCCAAACTCTCCAGCAGGCAATTGCCGCACAACAACAGGGCGCGGATTATTTAGGAGTCGGCGCAGTGTTCACAACCGCTACAAAACTGGATGCAGACTTCGTTTCACTGACAACACTACAGGAAATCTGCCGTACAGTTACCATCCCCGTAGTGGCAATCGGAGGAATTAACCGATCCAACCTGCTTCAATTGTCCGAAACAGGAATCGAGGGTGTCGCCCTGGTTTCCGCTATTTTTGCCAGCACTAATATTACACAGGAATGTGGGGAATTGATGGGCTTAGTAAAACAGGCGGTGGGGAAATGATTCCTGCCGGAATTATTTTTGACCTAGACGGAACTCTGCTGGATTCCATGCCCCATTGGGAACACTTAGGTGAAGATTACCTGCGACATCAGCAAATAGAACCGGAACCAGGACTAAACGAAATTCTTAGATCTTTAAGCTTATTGCAAGCCGCAGATTATTTTCGGAACCGTTACGGAATCCAGAAGTCAGCAAAAACAATTTTAGAAGAAATCCGCATGCAGATTGCCGATTTTTACCAACGGCAAGCAAAACTGAAGCCGCAAGCCGACACATTTGTCCGAAAGATCCGCGCAATGGGAATTCCCTGTTGTCTAGCGACAGCCACAGAATTTTCCCTGGCACAGGCAGCGCTGGAAAGAACCGGGATTCTTTCCCTTTTTCAGGGAATTTTAACTTGCACGCAAGTTGGAAGCGGAAAAGAAAACCCAGAAATTTTTCATGCAGCCAGAGCCGTTCTGAAAACGCCGCAGCAACAAACACTTGTCTTTGAAGACGCTTTGCATGCCATTCTTACAGCAAAACGGGCTGGTTATCCCGTTGCAGCAATATCAGATAAAACATCTGCTAGGGATGAAATTGAAATTCGGAAAGTTTCGGACTACTACTTTAAATCTTTTTCAGAAGCGGAGGAATTGTTTTGCATACAGTATTAACTATCGCCGGCTCGGACTGTAGTGGAGGCGCCGGTATTCAGGCAGATATCAAAACCATTTCTGCGCATAAAATGTACGCAGAAAGTGTAATTACCGCAATGACTGCACAGAATACAACCGGTGTTTTCGGTATTCAGGAAGCAAATCCAGATTTTGTCTCTTTACAAATGGATTGCGTATTCCAGGACATCCCACCGGATGCAGTCAAAATTGGTATGGTTTCCAATCCGGACATTATCCGTACTATTGCCCGAAAACTTCAGGAATATCAGGCAAAAAATATTGTTCTGGATCCAGTAATGGTCTCTACCAGCGGAAATCGACTATTATCTGAAAATGCGGAAGAGACGTTACAGGAATTTCTGTTTCCGCTAGCAGATATCCTCACACCGAACCTTCCGGAGGCCGAAGTTCTCTGCAAATTTGAAATTAGGGGAGAATCAGAAATGCAAGCGGCGGCGGCAGCTATCAGCCTTTTTGTCCGCGGAGCGGTTCTCATCAAGGGAGGTCATGGCATAGCCGATGCGGCTGACCTGTTATGGGATGGGGAAAAAACATCTTGGTTTCGCGCCCCAAGAATCCAGACAGAAAATACCCACGGAACCGGCTGCACCCTCTCCTCCGCTATTGCTTGCGGACTTGCTGCCGGACTTTCCCTGCATGAAAGTGTGCAACAGGCTAAGGAATACCTAACTGGGGCATTGGCGGACGGGTTAAACCTAGGAAAAGGAAAAGGTCCGATCAATCATTTGTACCGCATCCCAGAATAATATTGGCCACATTCCTGAAAACGGAGACCTGGCATTAACAGGGCTGGGGTTTATATGCCGTTAATTATGATTATTTCTGTATTTACCGCATTGAATTAGTATGGAGACGCGCCCCGAGCATCGATTCATATAGGCAGCAGAAATCCAGTCACAACACATGCGTTGTCGTTCTTTGCATTCTTTCCCTTTTGCTGACTATTTTTTCGAATATTTTCCAAAGCAATGATACCTTTATTCGGAGCAAGCGAAAACACCATTGGCTTTGCAGAAGTATTGTTCTGAACCCACTATTTATCTTCGGACTAAACATGGGCATTCAGGGAGCAGCCATTACTACTGTCACTATGGCCTGATATTGATACAAACACCGCAAGGACTGACTCCTTCTCAGTTATAATTTTGGTTCAAAAAACAATACACGGGTAAAAAAAGCATTTTTCCTGTTACTGCGAACCTGTCTGGGTTATACCGTTGCCCTTTGGAGGCTGGTTATGCTATTTCCACTGTTTTTTTCTGCCCTGTGTTCACCTCAGATAACGCTCTATTGACCTATAATTTTGCAACCTCACTAATTTGGTTGCCTACCAGAAAACCTTTGTGGCTATCGGAAATGCAAAAATATCGCTCTTTCTTGCATTGCCCGAGCAGTAACACAATCACTGCCACGATTCATAAAAATCTGCCGGGATATTGCTCCCGGCAGATTTTTATGATAGGGAAGGAATCTGAATTTCCACTTCTTTCCCACAGGCCGAAGAACGGCAAATTCCATCGATAATCGCCTGATTGTAAAGAATTTCAGAAGTTGGCACAGGTGCTGTACCGTTAGACTAAACAGCAGTAATAAAAGACCGCAGTTTCCGATAAAACAACCCTTTCCCTACCGGCGGTGCCGGTAGGAGAGGAATCTGGTAAGATACCGAGCGCCCAGCTGTCTGTTTATATACAGTCAATGGCTTGTCAAATTCTCCGTTCCAACAATCAGTTGAGGGAATCCTCAGGCCGCCTTCAGTTCCCAGAATCAAAGCGTCGCCGCTGGTATCCATATGCATAGCCCAAGAAATCCGAAAATCCAGAATAATTCCGCCCTCCAGACGCACAAATGCGGCGGCAAAATCATCTACACTGAAAGCTTTGGCATATTCCGGATGCTCCGGATAATACGCAGGATCTTTTCCAAAATAATCAGACATATATCCGGTCACTAGCCTACCGCTTTCAAAAGCATGTCAATAGAATAAGCACCGATATCGCCTACCGCCCCTACACCACCAGTATCTTTTTGAATAAAACTAGTCCCATGAGATGCAGGAATACCTCTCCGGCGCCCTCCGCCAGCCTGGAGGTAATATACCTTACCTAATTCACCGGAATCCACAATTTTTTGAATCATTTGCATATTTTCGCTCATCCGGGGTTGAAAACCAAACGTCAGAATCTTACCACTCTTTTTTTCCGTTTTCATTACCCGAATTGCTTCGTCCAGTGTTACGGTAAAAGGTTTTTCCAGCATTACATGAATGCCATGTTCCAAGGCATAAATAGCAGGTTCCGCATGCTGTACGTTATAAGTGCAAATACTGACCGCGTCTAAGTCGGGTTCACTGTCAATCAGTTCCTTATGATTCCGATAACAACGGGCCCTCTCTACCCCAAACCGGCGGAAAAATGCTTCGGCTTTTCCCGGAATCAAATCTGCACCGGCAATCACTTCAACATCTTCCATTTTCAAATATTCCCGGATATGGGCGCCTGCAATTCCGCCGGTTCCAATAATTCCAACCCGAATTTTTCGTTTGCTAGACACAGATTCCTGGCAAGCACAGTCTTCAGAAAAACGGTCTAACAATAAATCATGACCAATACCTCTCTTATATTTCGGGAATGGTAATCTCAACTTCCTTACCGCAGGCCGCAGAACGGCAGATTCCATCAATAATCGCCTGGTTATAAACAATTTCCGAAGAAGGTACTGTAGCTTTTCCGCCAATTTGTACAGCATCAATAAAGGAACGAAGCTTCCGATAGAACAGACCATCTTCAGCATTGGGCGGCGGAAGAAGAGGAACCTGATAAGATACAGAGCGTCCAGCAACCTGCTTGTAAACCGTTAGAGGTTTATTGAACTCCCCATTCCAACAATCAGTCGAGGGAATCCGAAGTCCGCCCTTGGTACCGAGAATCAAAGCATCCCCGCAGGTATCCATATTCATTGCCCAGGAAATTCGGAAATCCAAAACAATCCCGCCTTCCAGACGCACAAATGCAGCGGCAAAATCATCTACCCCAAACACGCTGGCATATTCCGGATGATTGGGATAGTACGCAGGATCTTTCCCAAAGTAATCAGATGTATAACCAGTCACGGTCAGCGGCTTCGGGTAACCCACTGCTTTCAAAAGCATATCCAAGGAATATGCGCCAATATCGCCCACGGCACCTACACCGCCAGTATCCTTCTGAATAAAGGTGGTTCCATATGGAGTAGGAATTCCTCTCCGGCGACCACCGCCAGCCTGGAGGTAATACACCTTACCTAATTCACCGGAATCCACAATTTTCTGAATCATCTGCATATTTTCGCTCATCCGGGGTTGAAAACCGATGGTAAGGATTTTTCCGCTTTTCTTTTCAGCTTTCATTACTTGAATGGCTTCGTCCAATGTCACCGTAAACGGTTTTTCTAACATTACATTGATGCCATGTTCCAATGCATAAATCGCCGGTCCCGCATGCTGGGTATTATACGTACAAATACTTACAGCATCCAAATCTTTTTCTGAATCAATCATTTCCTTGTGACTAGGATAGCACCGAACGCCTTCCACACCATAGGTCCGAAAAAATTCTTCCGCCTTTCCAGGCACAAGATCTGCACCAGCCACAATTTCAACATCGTCCATTTTCAGATATTCATGAATATGAGCTTGGGCAATCCACCCGGTTCCAATAATTCCAACCTTAATTTTCCGTTTGCCTACCTCTCCTTTGGACACGGTCAGGTCTTTAGTAAAATTATCCAATATGCTATCTGACATAGTAAATAGTACACTCCTTTTTATTGAATTGTTTTCAAATACTGAATACTTGCTTCTGCGCATTCCAGTGGTGTCTTTCCCATACTTGGGTTGTCCTGTTCTACAACAACCCAACGAGTGCCGCACTCGCTGCAGGCTTGGAGAATCCTAGGAAAATCCTGACAGCCGCTACCTACAGGTCGCAGGCAAAATGCCTTGGTCTCATCCGCAGCATCAGACATTCCATCGTGAATTCCAATCAAAGCATACATCTATTCCGACTTACTTCCCACATAATCTTTCAGATGGACCACTGGGACTCTTCCGCTGTATTTCCGGATATAGGAAGCCGGATCTTCGCCGCCAACCCGCACCCAGCAGGTATCCAGCTGCGTTTTCAGCAATGACTCTGGCACTTCCCGGTACAGAATGTCCAGCGCATATTCACCGTCTACCTTCTGGAATTCAAAATCATGATTATGGTACAACAGTGTAAGCCCTATACGGTTGGCTACTGCTCCTAAAACTTTGGCCCCTTCAATCACTTCGCCAAACCGGGGGGCGCCAGGGCGGTACTCTTCCGTCAAATAAGGAATTGCAATATATTCACAACCCAGATCCCGGTATTCCCTTAGTATCTCTTCTGGATTCTGCATCATGGAAACAAAGGGAACATGCGCAGAAATTGGAACCAATCCGACTTCCGAACACATCCGACGGACTGCCTCCGATGAATGACCGAATAGGCCGGCAAATTCTACACCGTCATAGCCCATAGCACGAACTTTCTTCAGCGTACCGGCAAAGTCCGCCGCAAGATCATCCCGTACGGAATACAATTGCAAAGCAATGGGAAAATTCATAGATTTATCCACCTCTGTTCATAATTAATTACTTGTATTATAAGACAAAATATGATATAATGCAAGACATAAACCGTTTTTTAAAAGACAAATATTGCTCAAATTTAAGTGAGGAATTATTGATGCAAGCTTTTTACGAAAACAGAACCCTTCCTCTTTTTATCGAACGCAGCCATAGGCTCAATTGCGGTCCTCATTTGCACAATCACATCGAAATGATTTATATGTTGCAAGGAAAAACCCTAGCGGGCTGTGACGAAGAAGAATATGTAATTCGCTCCGGGGATATATATATTGCCTTTCCCAATCAAATTCATTGGTTCAAAACCACCGAATGGGAAGACTATTATATTTATATTTTTTCACCAGACTTCTGTCCTGAATTCCGGGATATGTTTCAGTCTCAAATTCCTTGCAGTGCCGTAAACAGTACAATAGCCTGTTCACCAGAACTTCCAACACTGCTCAAGAATCTATACAAAGAAAAACATAAACCGACCGATCCTTTTCAGGAAGCACGTTTGCGCGGTTATTTTCTTGCTGCGTTAGGAGAACTGTTCTCCGGAATTTCCTTTCAGCCCACACGCGCCGCTGATGGAAATATTCTGAAAAGTATCCTGAACTACTGTGACCAAAATTACACAGAGGAGCTGTCACTAAAAACCCTTTCACAGGCACTAAACGTCGGTAAATATTATATTTCCCATGTGTTTAACGAAAAACTTCACATCAGCTTTAATAATTACATTAACGACCGGAGAATTAGTCAGGCAATCCTTCAAATGAAAACTTTTCCGGAAAAATCAGTTACTGAAATCGCTTATGATGTAGGATTTAACAATACTCGAACCTTTAATCGGGCCTTTCTGAAATATGCTGGCTGTTCCCCCCGGGAGTTCCGGAAACTCCGGCAGAACCGATGAATCCGTCTTATGAAACCAGTTCCAACACACCACCTTCTCGGACTAGAAAACGAACACCGGAAGCACGATCCTGAGTCAGCAGAATTTTTGCACCTCCCAGCCGAGCCTGCACCATAAAATTGGCAGAATCCTCATCTACCGAGGTGTCAGTAGAAATTACCGCATATCGAGGAGACACCGCCTGAACAAAATCATAGCTAGTAGCATCCGGATTGCCATGATTGCCTACTTTTAAAACATCGGCTGAAAGCACGGTATTTGCAGACAAAAGAGTACGCTCTTCGGCAAACTGCATATCTCCTGTAAATAAAAACACAACCTCATCCACCGTCAACCGCAAAACCAACGAATTGTCATTTTCATTTTTTTTATTATGTTCTAAAGGCCCTAAAACTTCAAAGAAAAGTGTTCCGGCCTCTACCTGCTCAGCAACATCCAACTTTGTCAGCGGACAAGACAAATCCTCTGCCTGCTGGGAAATCTTTTCTTCAGAAATCTGTGAAGAATAAAGCATATCCACTGGATATGCCTGACATATTCCGGCCAAACCGCCGATATGATCTTTGTGAGAGTGCGTTAGAAAAATTCCGGTAAGTTTTTTTATTCCGGCCCGCTCCAACGCAGACAATACAGTAGGGACAGACTCCGCGGTTCCAGTATCAATTAAGAAGGCGTTCTGCGCAGTATAAATCAAAGCACAGTCTGCTTTTCCAACATTAATAAACAAAATTTCCGCCTGAACTGCTGCTGGCGGTTCTTCTGTTTCCCGGCAACCACTTATACAAAGCAAAGAAACCATAAGAAGTAAAAACGCCAGACATTTTCGTCGCATTTTACTGTCACCTTTCTAAACACAAAAAAATTTATTTTTCCACGGACAACGCTTTCGGCAAACTCCAACGGAAATGCGCCGCCAAAACACGAATCAGAACCGTTACCGCCATAGCGGAACCTCCAGCAATCCCATTCGGAATATGCAGATAAAACAATAAATAAAACAATCCTCCGCCAGCCAAAGATGCTAATGCATAAACATGTTTATACAAAACCGCAGGGGTAGCATGACTTAAAATATCCCGAAGCATTCCACCACCTATTCCGGTAAGCATACCTAAAAACAGAACCATAAATACATTATCCCCATATCCGGCGTTAATTCCGGTCTGCACGCCAACTACGGTAAAAGCCCCTAAACCCACCGCGTCAAAGACATTGACAATACGAAGCATCTGTTCTTTATGCCGCATATATCGCTCTCGAGCGCAACGTACAATCAAAAACAAAAGCAGGGATGTCGTCAGAGCAATCAGTACATATTCAAAACTGTAAAACATCACCGGAGGAAACTGTCCAAGCAGCATATCCCGAAGAATGCCCCCGCCCAAGGCAGTTGTAGCTCCAAGAAACAAGACGCCCACCAAATCCAGCCCCCGGTCAATAGCGACTCCTGCACCAGACAAAGCAAATGCAATGATTCCAAGGACTTCCGCCACATTAAAAACTGTTTTTTCCCATTCCATATGCTACACACTTCTCTTTAAAATCAGATTTTTTACCGTGGAGAATTACCGTGTCTTTGCTGTGATTCCGTTGCGGTACTCCCGGGGTGACATCCCTTCGATTCGATGAAACACCCGGGAAAAATAATGAGGATTATTAAACTGAAGCAAGTCTGAAATTTGGGAAAAATTATATTCTCCCTCACGAATCAGTTCCTTTGCCTTTTCCATCTTCATCCGGATAAAATATTCCGAAATTGTATATCCGCACTGTGTCTGAAAGAGCCGATTCAAATAGGTCCGGCTATAGTTTAGAACGGTACAAACATCTCCCACTCGAACCGTCTGATATACATTATCTTCCAGATATTCTAAAATGGAGGCCACCAGATGATTTTCCACATAATTCCGGGAAAAGTATAGGGAAACATCTTGAGGAGATCCTTCCCGGCGCGCTAGGGAAATCAGCAGCTGTTCAAGATGGGTCCGCACCATCTGCTCTCCGCCCAAAGGCGCCTCAGGACGCAAACAAAGTTCTTTCAAATCGGGGTCATTGTCCGGAAGATAAAAGGTCTTCCGGCCTTCAGATAAAATAGAACGGATATGATAATGCAACTCAGCCGGAAGTTGTCCCCGTTTCCCATCAAACAATCCCATGGCTTTGGAATGACACACAAAGGAAACGACAAAAAAAACGGGAGAATCTTCCTTTACCGCCGCATGCTGGTGATATTCCTCCGGTCGATGAAAGCAATATTCCCCCTCCCGGAGAGAAAACTCACCGTGTGCAGTACGTACCTGCAATTCTCCCCGGCAAACAAAAACAAATTCCCAAAAATCGTGACTCTCCGGCTCTGATTCAAACAAACCTCCAAAATCGAACTGATGAATGGTAACAATCCTACTGATTACAAAAAAATTTTCAATTTTATGTTTTATATATACAGGCCGCATAGCTCTTCCTTCTGTTTACACCTGCAGGGTTTTCCCAGCCCGAATTGCTTCATCTGCCAACAATGAAATTCTAAAAGCGCTGTAGGCCTCATCCAACGTCGGAGCTCCTTTTGAGCCGTTTTCAATCATGTCAATTAATGTCATTAACTGTAAATACATTTCCTTGTATTCTCCGGGTTGATTTACAGTTTCATATTCTCCAGTTCGACTGTGATACACGGTAATTAAATTTCCTTCCTCCCGATCCCGGACACGATTAACATTCAGTGTCAATGAAATTCTGCCCTCGGTCCCGATAAATTCCTTAATATTTTCAGAAGCTGTATTCCGACTCCAGCCAGCCTCATAGTATGCAATGCAGCCGTCGGCCAAACGTGCAGTCATCATACCGTAATTCATCCGGGGAGCATCCGGATCAATTTTCGTTCCAAAACCGCTGACTTCCACCACAGGAACGCCGGAAAGCCACTGCATCACATCGATATAATGCACTCCACAGTCTACAATCGGAGAACAATCCTCCAGCAAACGACCGTACCGGTCCCAGTTCATTGTATGATGATTTTGAACCATCCGCATCAGACGCAACGACCCAATTATGCCTGACGCAATCATTTCTCGAATTTTTTGGTAAGCTATATTATGCCGCAAAATATGTGCGATCAAAACCTTAGACTTGGACTGTTTTGCCAATTCAAAAAAACGGCGACCGGTTTCCAAATCAGATGCAACCGGTTTCTCACAAAGAACGTGTTTACCTGCAGCAATACAATCCTGAAGAATGGATAAGTGAGAGGAAGTATAGGTAGCAATAATAACGATATCCACTTCCGGCAAAGACAAAAAAGCCCGATAATCGGTACCGGATCGTTTGGCTCCAAACTTCCGTGCCGCAACTGCAGCGGCAAGAGGATCTGCATCTACCACAGCTTCAATACAAATATTCTCCCGAAAATAAATATCCTCCAAATGCTGTGTTCCAATATGACCACAACCAATGACTACGACCCCGTAAATTTTCACAATCCGTCTCTCCTGTTTTTTTATCTTTGGCAAGCCCTTGCCGATATCAGTATATCTGTTTTTCATCTTCTTTACAATGCACAAATCGACTGCGAATATAGACAAATCGACAATTTAAAGTTCCTGTTCGACACACATTGTTTGTCGGAAATATTATAACACAGAGTAAAGAATGCTGTCAAGAAAAAAAGAAAACAAAATCAGACATAAATTGCAGTTTTTAGAGAAGAAAAAAAATTCAGCGGAGAACCCGAATGTTCTCCGCTGAATTTTAATAGTAAACCCAGTCATGAAGATACTTCATATTCTCATGGATATCAACCACCATCATGTCCATTCCGCGAATAGTTTCCCCATAATAAGTACCTTCTAACGGAAGCGAGTGGGACTCAATCTTATAAGACAAATATGCAGGCAATGCATATACCAAATCCTTCAGAAGTTCATTCTCCATATTTGTAGATACCTGCGGCAAAATTTTCGTCAGTATATCCATCAGTTGAAAAACATTCTGCGATTTAACCTTTTCAGCTAGAGTCTGCAATACGCGCCGCTGCCGGTCAGCCCGCGCAAAATCGCTAGCCCCAGCCTCGTTTGGAGTGTACCGATTTCGACAATAGGCCAACGTTTGTTTTCCATTCAGCGAATAGGTTCCAGAACGAACCGGAAGAAAATCCTGGCCATAGGAATGACCTAACAATTGATTCATTTCACTGATATATTGGGAATTCATGACCTTTATTTCCGCAGCAGTCACATACATTTCCAAGCCGCCCATCATGTCAACAATATCAATGAAAGAAAAAAAGTTAACAGAAATATAATAAGAAATATTAATATTAAAATTTCGCTTTAACGTAGACAGTAATAACTTCGGGCCACCATAAGAATGAGCATGGTTCAACTTATCCTGCGCGTAATGCCCCTCAATATTTACACACATATCTCGAAGTAAAGATGTCGCCACAATTTTTTGTGTATTGGTGTTAATCGAGACCAATAACATACTGTCTGAACGGGCCCACTCGTTTTTATTCCGCCCGTCCGATCCAATTAAAAGAATATTCAGCAAATATTCCTCATCCTGAACTCCACTTTCCGGAACTTCAGGAGGTTGGATAATAGTACCGGAGGTCCCAGTATCCGTTCCGGAAGCATCTGTGGTGTTATCCGTGGTATCAGGATCTTTACCGATAAGCCCCACAAAATGATTCACCAAAGCATCCACTGCAAAACAGGCTGTCAAAGTCAGCACCGCCAAAACACAACAAACGACCATTACAGCCCGCAGCCAAGTCTTTCGCGGACTTTTCTTTTTCCCGTGTCCGCCGGCAGAATGCTTGTTTCCCGTCGGACGGGATCTTTTATGATTGGAATCTAAATTACGCAAGATACAACGCTCCGTTTCTCACAGGGATAGAAATAAATAAAACAGGGAAAGTTTATATGATTATATTATTATAACTCAATTTTCAAAAAAAGTCAATCCAAATGCTGAATTTTCAGGGAAATACACAAACAGAAACTTTCTTTCGTTTTATCTTTTTAACAGAATTACAGAAATATTTCTATTCCGACAGGAACTGACTTTTTTTTGACTCTGCGGCAAGACTTTGGTTTAAACATCCGAGGCTTAACCAAAACAATGAGGAGATGGGGGAAGTGACATAAACAATTTCCATCATTACCAGGCTGCTACAACAGACAACCCCGAGAATACTAATAATTAAAACATAAAAAACATAATTCTCACTGTTCCAAAGAACCTTCCAACTTCTTAAAATTCCCCAAACCGACCAAATAGCAAATAAAAGAAATAAAATAATTCCCAGCAGGCCTTGACTGACCAAAATCTCAAAAAACAAATTATGCATACTTTCAAAACGCATGTGATCATTTTGTACTAGATATGAATCTGGAAGATGTTCGTCCACATACCGCAGAATATTGCCCCGACTGACCCCAAGCACAGGAGAAGTTCGGAACACCTCCACCGCACTTTTCCAAATATCAAATCTACGGTTAGACGGGTCCGCAATCAGGTCTTCCCCACGGCCAATACTGTCATCCTCTTCCGGAGGAATCACCGGGTCTATTCCGGGCTGTGGCACAAATGGCGCTGTTTGACTTACCGCAAAATTGTATCCTGTCCGGATTCCCCAGGGAATTGCATATGCTACCCCCGCCGTTAGGGAAATTAAAAGTACAATAGAAATAGTGCGCAAAAATTTTTGCTTCACCGGGAAATACTTTACGGCAAGTAGTAATGTTACCAGAACAGTCCCTGCAATCAAACACATTTTTCCGGTACGCGAATCAGAAAAGGTAATATAACTAATCTGTAGAATAATATTTACCCCGTAAAGAATCCGACAAAACAGTCTTTTTTCACGAATCAAAAAGAAAACAGAAATCAAAACGGCAACCGCAGCCATAGTTGCCGCAATATTCGGATCCCAATAGGCACCGAACAAGCGACCATGAATAAAGCCAATATAATAAACCGGACCTTCTGCTCCTGCTTCCGGAGCATAGGTGCGTACAAAGTTTAAACTCATAAACACAAAACTGGCAGCTGAAAGCAGACCGCACAATAGTAGATAGTACTGCATGCAACTCCGAAGCTGTCGTCGGTTTTGTTCCGGATCCCGTGCGGAATCAAATGCATATAAAAGCCCAAATTGCAAAACCATAAAGGCCAAAAAACGGAGATTTTCATGAATACCGTACTGTAATGTATAAATTGAAGATATTGCATAACTAAAAGCAAACAGTACTAAAAAAACAATTCCGCGACTGGAAAGATACTTTTTAAAAAACAGGAGACGGTACAACACCAATACCGCGCCCAAAAGGAACATAGGCCACTGCACCCAAGAAATAATTGGACGCCCAAAAGTCAAAGAACTTGCATGAAGAAATCCAACCGTAATCAAAAGAAGCTTAAAAATCAAATCAAACTTTTGAACCATACCGTCAACTTTTTGATAAAACTTTTCCATAATACATATTGCCTTTCTTAATCCTTACCCAATAACAAGGATTCTGTTTGTTTGTGTTGTTCCGCCAAAGAATAACAGTGAAACGCTGTCGGCGGCAGATGTGCCGCACACCGTTTTGCCCGCATCTGCAAAATAGTCATCGCCCATTGCCGAGCGGTAACTCCCTTTTTCAAAAAGACAGCGCGGTCAGAAAGAGCGGCTTCTCTTGGAATCTCCGCCGAAAAAACTACGGGAAGACCACAGAATTGGGCTTCAATTCCAACAATTCCCAGGCCTTCAAATCGAGATGGAAGCACAAAGCAATCCATCGCCGCCATCAGTTCCGGAATATCTTTCCGAACACCTAAAAAAAGAATGTCCGAATTCAGTCCCAAATGTTTTGCATAAGAGACTACCCGGTCAAAATCTTCTCCACACCCTACAGAAAGCAGCATCGATTCGGGACAGAGTTTTTTCACTTCTGAAAAAATGTCTATTAAAAAGAAATTGTTTTTTGCATAAGTAAAATGTCCCACATGCCCCAAAACCAATGTTTCTTCCCCGATTCCAAGTTCCCGCCGCAGAGATTCCCGGGCCGCAGGCCGATAAACAAACCGATCGGAATTTATAGCATTATAAATTACCGAAAACTGTGTTTTTCGAGGAAAAAGCCACTGTCCCGCCAAGTCAGAACAGGCAAAAAAATGAGTCCCGCAGCGGACTAAAAAGGGACGGACCATATAATGAAGAAGCCGTCGCAATCTACGAACCACTGGGTTTGCCACCGAAACACCGGAAGAGTGGCTGTGAATCATCCGGCGAGGTACTTTTTCCCTTTTCGCAACAAATGCGCCGATACAGTGAAACGCTTCAGAAATATTAAAATACGTACAATCATATTTTTCTTCAGTCAAAATTTTCCGAATCCGACGATATTGTGCCACTGGATGTTTCAGACTGGGAATTTCCAGTAGTTTACTGCCAAATTTTGCAGCCAATTCTTGCTGAAGATCGGGAGTAACCTGATTCGTCAAAAAGTCCACATGCACTCCGTTTTCAAAGGCAATCTCAACAAAGTTCAGCAAATACTGGTCAATCCCGCTATGCACTCCTTCGGTCAGATAGCCAATTAAAATATTCTGAACCAAAACAAATCTCCTTTATTTTGCTACCCGTAAATACATACGCCAACAAAAAGAAAAAAACGAAAAGCCAAACGTCAGAGAAAGAAGTGCCAATTTATCCCTCCGAGGTGCACGGGGATCTCGCAGTATGCTTTTCCGGTATAGCTTAATTTTTGCAATTAACTGTTTTTCAATCCCTCGGTTCCGCTCTTTGTCTTTAGCCAGCTGACATAAAGTACTGAAACAGGCATGCACCCGTTTCCGCTCGGTAGCAGGTCGCAAATCTGGATACAGGGACAAAATTCCCTCTGCCATCACTTCAGCCATTTCCACATAATCCAGTTTTGTTGAATCAAATTTTCCAGTTGTAATAGAATCATTTATATTTACATAAAAATACTTTGGCACGCATTGCGCGACAAGAACCGAAGCACGGCTGACAACTTCCCAGGTTGTTCCAGTATCTTCAAATTTCTTTCCCACCGGAAAACGCACACCGTCAAACAGTGCCTTCCTATATAGCTTGTCCCAAAGCGTAATATAAACCTGATCGTTGTAACACATCCGTTCCAGTGCTTCCCGGGGCCCCATAACATAAAGCGACTGATCACCTGGAAGCAAATGCTTTCCAGACAGACACACATTTTCAACCCCGCAACATGCAATATCCGCGTTATGGTCTGTAATTAAAGTATATAAATACGCAATATAATCCGCTGTAACATAATCATCCGGATCCACAAACGCAATCCATTCCCCCTTTACAGCATCTAAGCCAGCATTTCGGGCGGCAGAAACACCTCCATTCCGCTGGTGAACCACAGTAATACGCGGGTCCTGTTCCGCATACCAATCACAAATCGTACCGCAACGGTCCGGAGAACCATCATCTATTAATATAATTTGCAAATTTTTATAGGTCTGGCACAGCAAACTGTCTACACAGCGTGTTAAAACCGCTTCTACTTTGTAAATCGGAACAATTACACTAATTAAGGGCATATTATTCATCTGTGTGACTCCTCAAATAAGGAATTCCAGGGCGAAACGAAAAATCTTCCCGGATACCGAGACATAAAACTCGTAGCTTTTTCCAACGCCACCCCTCAGAAAACAAAAGGATTCTCGTCGCATGATAAAAATCCTTGAGAAGTAAATAAAACGCCCCTTTTATTCCATGCCGTCGATAGACATACACTTCGTTTCGGTAACAATACCGGTATCGTTCTAAACGTTCCGAACCCTCCGATGCAAGATTTACCCCAATATTGCTGCTCATCGCATGGGTAACACAACTTTTAGAAACTAAATAACAAGGATATTTTGCAGAAATCCGATCGGTGTATTCCACATCATCGGTCCAGATAAAAAATTCAGGAATCGGCAACCCTACATCCTGTACAATCTCTGCTTTGGTAAACATACTGACAAAAGTAGCAACACCAATGGGGATAAGAGAACCGTCTCTGTTTTTTAAGCGGTGGAACACATCTTTTTTCTGCAGATTCATTCGGCATAACTTTCCGTCTGTCCATAGCGCCTTTCCGGATAAAAAACCATATTTTCCGTCCAAGGCCCGATCCGCAACTAAAAACTGTTCCAATGCGTCCGGATAAGGCAGGGTGTCATCGTCCATTAACCAAAAATACCGGTACCCGCGTTCCGCCGC
The DNA here is from genome assembly GCA_944386295.1 of uncultured Clostridia bacterium. Lineage (GTDB taxonomy): Bacteria > Bacillota > Clostridia > Oscillospirales > UBA644 > CALXAO01. Next base: position 18,339 of record CALXAO010000027.1, read on the forward strand.
CTGTTTTATACCAAACAAAAATCCACCGGCTCCACCGAGGTTTTCTCCGGGATTCAAATAAATAATTTTCCCTGTTTCCACAAATGGAGCAAGGTCCTGGCCGGTTCCGTCAGTAGAGGCGTTATCCACCACTATAATATCAAAATCTTGCACAGTCTGCTCCGCTAAATGCCGCAGACATTCAAACAACATCATTTTTCGGTTATACGTCACAACAATCGCGACAATATCATTCTTCATAACTTCCTCTAAATTTTCGCATCAGCGCGTGCCAGGCTTTTTTTGCCATATGTTGCTCTTCCATAAACATCACAGGAACTTCCCGGAAACGAACTTGGTTCGCCTCAAGCCAAATGTCTAGCATCAATTCTCCTAAGTATCCCCAAGCTCGCTGCTCCCGAACTGACCATTCCGAAATATCCACCTTTGGTTCCAGTTTTTCCAAAACTTCAAACAACCAAGAACAATAGCGGTCCAGAAAATCCCGGCGCATAATGAACATATTAAAAATATGGCAGGAAGTTTTTCGAAAATAACGATTGCAGGCTGAAACATAGGCAGGATATTCCTCCTGAATCAACTGAATCAGAGCATCTACACTTTCCCGATGATGAGCATGAATAAAGTGGGAATAGTTTGTTTCAATGTAATATCTTCTTTTTTTTGCAACAAGCACAGGGCACTTTGTAAGAAGGGTTTCCGCCTCTCGGGAGGTTAGAACCCGATCAAAAATATCGTTTTGCTCGGGCGATTTTCCACGAAAATGGCGGCGATAGTGTGTCAAACCAATATAATCTGCGTCCAGATTCTTCCAAGCCCAATACAGTCCAGTTAGTTCGCAATAACTAGAATTTTTTTCTGAAATATTGTCACCCGTATTATCACCTACATAGCCCAGATCCACTTTCCCAGCTCGCCCTACATGAAGCGGCAGATACATAGGGTCTATCGGCATCTGATAAGGCTTGTGGGTAGCTACAACAACTGTAATTTTCACACATAGACCTCCGTTTTCCCAAAATGAAGCGCAGCGTCACTCCGCTGCTTCCTTCCTAGCCAAGTTCATTGCGGAACGAACTACTTTGTCCATATCATAATACTTATACTCAGCCAACCGACCACCGAAAAGAACTCCGCTGCTTTCCGACAAAGCAGCATAACGGCGGTAAAGCGCCAAATTTTTCTCATCCGCCACCGGATAATAAGGTTCCATGCCTTTTTTCCAAGGAGAAGGGTATTCCCGGGTAATTACGGTTTTTTCCTGTGTTCCAAAAGTAAAATGCTTATGCTCAATAATTCGAGTGTAGGGTGTTTGTGTGTCGGTAAAATTCATCGCCGCAACGCCTTGATAATTCGGAAGATCCAACACCTCAGTTTCAAACCGGAGACTGCGATATTCCAAAGCGCCGTAACAATAACCGAAAAACTCATCGATACAACCAGTATACAAAACCCGATCAGCCAAAGGATTTAACTCTCTACGGCAGAGAAGATAATCGGTATTCAGTATAACATCCGTACCTTCCAACAGCTTTTCACAAATCCGAGTATATCCTTCCGTGGGAATGCCCTGATAGGGATCATTAAAATAGTTATTGTCAAACCGGAATCTTACCGGGAGACGGCGAATAATAAATGCTGGTAAGTCCCGGCAGGAACGGCCCCATTGCTTCTCGGTGTATCCTCGGATCAGCTTTTCATAAATATCTGTTCCAACGAGAGAAATCGCCTGCTCTTCCAGATTGGAAGGCTGACTAATTCCGTTTCGCTGGGTTTCTATTTTTGCCATAGCAGCCTCCGGTGTCGTTACACCCCACATCTGATAAAAGGTATTCATATTAAAAGGCAGATTGTATAACTCCCCATGATAATTTGCTATTGGGGAATTAATAAAGGGAATCCAACTGCAAAACTGACCAAGGAAATCCCAGACCTCCCGGTCAGAAGTGTGAAAAATATGCGCACCATAACAGTGCACATCAATCCCTTCGATGGCCTCGGTATAAACATTGCCAGCAATATGCGGCCGTCGATCCACCACACAGCAGCGTTTTCCAAGCGTCGTCATCTGATGTGCAAAAACAGCGCCAAACAGGCCAGCACCAACAATCAAATAATCATACTGTTTCATCATTCAATACTCCGCAATTAATTTATAAAAACCAATATTATTAGTATAGCACAAAAACGTTTTTTTTTCAATATACCAACAAAAAAATCCCAATTTTCGACATAATCCTTCTGAAACAACAGTTCTATAACTTTTAGAACTTTTTCTTATCCTTTACAAATTCTTTGTGTCCGTCCGGATACTGAATCGCCATATGATCCAGCTGTTCTTCCAGATTCCGGCAGACAGACGCCCTGTATTCCGCCCGCAACTGCGCCCGTTCTGCCGTTTCTTCCGGAGTCAGAGGGCGCTGCCGGGAAATAGCGGTGAGCTGGTTAATCCGCTGAAGTTTCTTCTTTTCCATCGGTAATAGTCTCCTTTGTTTAAGTGGCAAACTGGCTGTTGTAAAGTCCAGCATAAAATCCACCGGCAGCCAGCAAGGTTTCGTGATTTCCCTTTTCAATAATCTTTCCGTCTTTCATAACCAAAATCACATCCGCCTCCCGAATCGTGGAAAGACGATGCGCAACAATAAAACTGGTACGCCCTTCCATCATTTTAGCAAACGCTTGCTGAATCTTGATTTCCGTTCGCGTGTCAATAGAAGATGTTGCCTCGTCAAGAATCAGCATCGGCGGCAGACAAAGCATTACGCGGGCAATGCAAAGCAGCTGTTTCTGTCCCTGAGAAAGACTTCCTCCGTCTTCGGATAAGACCGTGTCGTACCCCTGAGGCAAGCGGCGGATAAAACTGTCAGCATAAGACGCCCGGGCTGCAGCCCGAATTTCCTCGTCGGTGGCATCCGGCTTTCCCATAGAAAGATTTTCCCGCACCGTACCGTTTTTCAGCCAGGTATCCTGTAGCACCATACCGTAACTAGCGCGCAACGCACTTCGTGTTGCCATCCGAATTTCAGTACCACCAACAAAAATTTCCCCGGAATTCACGTCATAAAACCGCATCAACAGATTTATCAGAGTTGTCTTTCCACAACCGGTTGGACCAACAATAGCCACCCGTTGCCCGGGTCGTACGCTTAAATTGAAGTCTTCAATCAGTTTTTTGTCTGGAACATAAGAAAAACAAACATGTTCAATTTTTACACTGCCGTCGGCATTCAGAGACATCGCCGGATCCGGGTCAGGAGATTGAGCCGGCTGTTCAATCAAATCAAACACCCGTGCGGCACAGGCAAACGCATTCTGAAGTTCAGTTACAACCCCCGAAATTTCATTGAAAGGCTTTGTATATTGATTGGCATAACTTAAAAGACAGGAAAGCTGTCCCACTGAAATAGCACCCCGGATCACCGCAAACGCACCCACCAATCCAACTCCGGTATAGACCAAACTATTTACAAAACGGGTACAGGGATTAGTCAAGGAAGAAAAAAAAGTGGCATTTAAAGAGCACTTTTCCAACCTTCTGTTAATTTCATCGAACTGTTCCAGTGCTTTCCTCTCCCGGGAAAAGGCCTGAACTACTTGCTGATTTCCCACATACTCTTCCACAAAAGCAGTTTGCTCCCCCCGGGTTTCCGACTGAAGCTGGAACATAGAATAAGTGCGCCGGGCAATAAACGATGCAACAAGAAAAGACACTGGTGTAACCAAAACAACCACTGCGGTAATACCCAGATGAATGCTGAGCATAAATCCAAGAGTTCCAAGAATTGTAGCAACACCAGTAAACAACTGCGAAAATCCCAGCAAAAGACCTTCAGCAAACTGATCTACATCAGTGATTATCCGACTGACAGTTTCCCCGTAGGAATAGGAATCCACATATTTTAAAGGCAAAACCTGAAGGTGGCGAAAGGCCTTGTCCCGAACATCCTGAACCACCCGGTAAGCAATCCGGTTGTTAATCACATTCATTAACCACTGCCCTAGCGCCGTACCTCCAACACACACAACAATCCGGAACAATACTGCCTGCAGAGCAGAAAAATTTACCTGTCCGGGGCCAATAACAGCATCAACCGCCTGCCCAGTCAACACTGGAACATAAAGAGTCAGAGCAACAGTTATTGCAGCAAACAGAAAAGAAAACAACAGCAAAAACCAATATTTTTTCAAATAAGAAAACACTTGTTTCAAGACAAACCAACTCATTTGGCCCCCTCCTTCCGGAATTGGGATTCATAGATTTCCCTGTATACTTCGCATGTCTTCAGAAGTTCCTCATGGGTGCCCTGACCGACTACTACTCCATCTTCCATTACTAAAATCAAATCTGCATGCAGCAAAGAAGATGTTCTTTGTGAAATAAGGAAAATTACCGGAGAATCTGGCATCTTTCGCAGCGCGCTGCGCAATGCCGCGTCCGTTGCAAAATCCAAAGCCGACGCACTATCGTCCAGAATCAGAATCCTGGGGCGCCGCACCAATGCTCTGGCAATGGTTAAGCGCTGCCGTTGTCCGCCGGAAAAATTTTTTCCTCCTTGTTCCACCAATGCATCTAAACCGTCCTCTTTTTCTTGAACAAATACCTCGGCTTGAGCAATCCTCAGCGCCTCCCATAGATCTTCTTCTGAGGCATCTTCCCTGCCCCAAAGCAAATTTTCCCGAATAGTTCCTTGAAACAGTACCGCTTTCTGAGGAACAATGCCTACCAAAGACCGAAGCTCCTGCAAATCATATTCTTTAACATCCGTTCCAAATACCGAAACACAGCCCTCGGTCGCATCATAAAACCGAGGAATCAATCGGATCAAAGAAGTTTTTCCCGCCCCGGTTCCACCGATAATTCCTATTGTTTGTCCTGCTTCCGCCTGAAAGGATATATCCCGAATGGCAGGTTCCCCACTGTTTTTGTAGGTCAAGCTAACGCGGTCAAATTTTACAGCAGGGCCATCCGCAGCGTGTTTTTGTCCGGAGGACAATCCGGAGGGAACCTCCAAAACAGAGGCAATCCGTTTTCCGCTAGCTACCGCTTTATTAACAGCAACAATCATGTTTGCAAATTTAATTAGCTCTACCAAAATCTGCGACAAGTAATTCACAAGAGCGACAAGAACCCCCTGGGTCAGAATTCCGGCATCCACGCGAAGCGCACCGGTATAAAGAAGAACAACGAGTCCCAAATTGACAATTACATAGGTCAGCGGATTGAGCAAGGCAGACACCCTTCCCACTCGTAATTGCATGGTCGTCAGGTCCCGGTTTTCGGAATCAAATTCCTGGATTTCATTGCTTTCTCTTCGAAAAGCGCGCAGAACACGGATTCCAGTCAGATTTTCCCGCGTAATACCTAGAACGCGATCCAGATGCTCCTGTACCCGTCGATACAGAGGCACACAAAACCGCATAATTAAAAATACAACCAGCGCAAGCAGCGGAATTACTACAGCAAAAATCATGCCGGCCTGCACATCCAACAACAGCGCCATGACAAAAGCGCCTAAAACAACAAAGGGAGACCGTAGCAACAGACGCAGTGTCAAATTAACTCCGGACTGCACTTGGTTAATATCGCTGGTCATACGGGTAATCATGGTTGCTGTTCCCATACGATCCATTTCCCCATAGGAAAATCCCTGAATATGAATATACAGCACCCGCCGCAGTCGGGCAGCAAACCCAGTAGCTGCCCGGGCTGCAAAATACTGAGCAGTCACTGAAGCCAATAGTCCTACAGCACCCAGCAATATAAGAATAAGGCACATCCGAGCTAAATATCCCCGATCGCCGGAAGGAATGCCTCGGTCAATAATTGAAGCCATAATCATAGGGACAAACAGTTCCAGTGCCGCCTCAAACAATTTGAACAGCGGGCCCAAAACACATTCCCTACGATATTCTTTCAAATATATAAACAGCCGTTTCACAGAATTCCTCTTTTCTGCAAATTCTGTTTTATTCTAACACAATTTACCGTCACCCGTCAATAGATTTCACAAAAAAGCCGGACAGTCTCTTTGGAACAATCCAAAACAGAATGGATCCAATCATCTGATTCGAAAAAAATTTCACCTTTTGTCGTTTTTTCGTCTTTGCATTCCACTAAGACCAATGTTATAATAAATTAAAACAACACGGAGGGAATTATGGTCACAATTGGATTTGACAATGAAAAATATTTAACTCTGCAATCTCGGAAAATTCAAGAACGGATTGACAGCTTCGGGGGAAAACTGTATCTAGAATTTGGCGGAAAACTGTTTGACGACCATCACGCGTCCCGTGTTCTGCCCGGATTTCAGCCGGACAGTAAAATCCGAATGTTGCTGCAGTTGAAAGACCGGGCAGAAATCGTTATCGTCATCAGCGCATCCGACATAGAACAAAGCAAGGTTCGCAATGACCTGGGAATTACTTACGACACAGATCTGCTTCGTCTTATTGACGCTTTTTCGGAAATTGGCTTATATGTAGGTAGCGTTGTCATTACCCATTATGCTTCACAGCCTTTGGCAGATAACTTCAAAAAGCGTCTTGAATCTCTGGGGGTCCGAGTCTACCGGCATTATCCCATTCCCGGTTATCCCTCCAACACGCAGCTGATTGTCAGCGACGAAGGATACGGAAAAAACGATTATATTGAAACCACACGTCCTCTGGTGGTGATTACGGCACCAGGACCTGGAAGCGGAAAAATGGCCGTCTGCCTATCTCAATTGTACCACGACCATAATCGGGGAATTCAGGCCGGTTATGCAAAATACGAAACATTTCCCATCTGGAATCTGCCCCTGCGACATCCAGTAAACCTGGCCTATGAAGCTGCTACTGCGGACCTGAATGATGTCAACATGATTGACCCGTTCCATTTGGAGGCCTATGGGAAAACAGCTGTTAACTATAACCGTGACGTAGAAATCTTCCCAGTACTCAGCGCAATTTTTGAAAAGATCTCAGGACAATCGCCCTATAAATCCCCCACTGATATGGGCGTTAATATGGCCGGTATGTGTATTTTTAACGAGGATGCAATAAAAAAAGCCGCCTGTGATGAAATTATCCGGAGATATTACGCCACTCTTTGCCGTAAGAGGAAAGGCATTGCCTCGGCCGAAGAAGTCTATAAACTGGAACTAATTATGAAACAGGCCGGTTGTACACCTGATCGCAGACCGGTTGTCTCCGCAGCACTGATTCGGGCAGAAACAACCGGAGCGCCAGCTGCAGCGCTGGAACTTTCAGACGGAACTGTCGTAACCGGCAAAACATCCTCCTTACTTGGGGCATCCTCTGCTTTGCTTCTGAACGCCCTCAAATATCTAGGAGGAATCAGCCATGATACCATGCTGATTGCCCCGGAAGTTATTGAACCGATTCAAAAGCTAAAAACTCAAGTGTTGGGTAATCATAACCCCAGACTGCATACGGACGAAACTTTAATTGCTTTGACAATATCGGCAACCAGTAACAAAGCTGCGGCTGTAGCTGCAGAACAGTTAGAAAAACTAAAAGGCTGTGAAGCACATTCCAGTGTAATTCTTTCCACAGTTGACAGCGACATTTTCCGGAAGCTCGGTATCAATCTGACCTGTGAGCCTACATATCAAACAAAAAAACTGTATCATAAATAAAATTTAGTTCAGTGCTTGGGAACGAGAACTTCTTTTCCTTTTTGAGAAACTGCAAACCTGAATAATATTACAAAAATAAGACTTAAAAAAAGAATATTTGATACCAAAAAGTATTTTTTCGGTCGATTTCTATTTCTATGGTTACTATAATAAGTCTATTAGGACGATTGAGTCCCATAATTTTGACTTTATATTAAAATGACGCAAGGAGGCTCGCAGAAATGCTGTACAAAAAAAATGCGGAAAAATCACTTTCCGATGAATTGTTCCGCAATCCCACCTGTGAATACCGTGGCACCCCTTTCTGGGCTTGGAACTGCAAACTGGAATGGGAAGAACTAGAGCGCCAAATTGACATTTTCCGTCAGATGGGCTTTGGAGGATTTCACATGCATGTCCGGACCGGGATGGATACTCCATATCTCGGAGAAGAATATATGAAATTGGTCCATAACTGTGTGAATAAGGCAAAAAAAAGCAAGATGCTTGCATGGCTGTACGACGAAGACCGTTGGCCATCCGGAGCTGCAGGCGGAATTGTGACAAAGGACGAAAAATATCGTCAGAGATATCTTTTATTTACCCCAAAACCTTATGACAATGAAGGATCTTCTTCACAATGCCTAAATTCATCCGCTGCTGCAGCTCGCTCGGGAAAAGGAAAATTATTGGCCTGTTTTGATATTGTTTTAAATGCAGAAAAAGAACTTCAGGAATATCGCATCCTAAACGATGGCGAACTCGCCCATGGTACTATTTGGTACGCTTATCTGGAAACCCCAGCACCAAGTCCTTGGTATAACAATCAGACTTATGTTAACACCATAGATAAAAAGGCCATTGACCGGTTCATTGAAGTCACCTATGAAAGCTATCAGAAAAGCGTCGGTGAAGAATTTGGGAAAATAATTCCGGCTATTTTTACCGATGAGCCTCAATTTACCCGAAAAAATACTCTTCAGTTTGCCGACGGATATATGGATGTCACGCTTCCTTGGGCAGATGATCTGGAAGACACCTTTCATGATACTTATCAAACTTCCCTGATTGCACATATCCCTGAACTAATTTGGGAACTTCCGGATCGAAAGATTTCCCAAGTTCGGTATTATTACCATGACCATGTGGCGCAGCGTTTTACTGAAGCCTTTGCTGATAATTGCGGAAAATGGTGCAAAGAGCACGGTATCATGCTGACAGGCCATATGATGGACGAACCGACCCTGTTTAGCCAAACCAAGGCTCTGGGGGAAGCAATGCGTTCCTACCGTAGTTTCCAGCTTCCCGGAATTGATATGCTGGCAGACCGGATTGAACATACTACCGCAAAACAAGCTCAGTCTGCCGCCCACCAATACGGCGCAGAGGGAGTTCTCAGCGAATTGTACGGCGTAACCGGATGGGACTTTGATTTCCGAGGACATAAGCTGTACGGTGACTGGCAAGCAGCCTTAGGAGTGACGGTACGCGTTCCGCACCTAGCCTGGGTTTCCATGGCCGGAGAAGCGAAGCGAGATTACCCCGCATCCATCAACTATCAGTCTCCCTGGTACACCGAATATTCTTATGTAGAAAACCATTTTGCCCGGGTTAGCACAGCTATGACGCGAGGAACACCTATTGTGCGTATTGGTGTAATCCATCCTGTAGAAAGTTACTGGCTCCACTGGGGACCGGCGGAACAAACAGCTTTGGTCCGAAACCAAATGGACGAAAACTTCAAAAATGTAACACATTGGTTACTTCGCGGCGCAATAGACTTTGATTTCATCAGTGAATCTCTTTTCCCCGAACTTTGTCCGGAAGCTGGAGCACCGCTACAGGTCGGGAAAATGGCCTATGATGCTATTGTCGTCCCAGAGTGTGAAACCCTGCGTTCCACAACACTGGAACGATTGGAAACATTCCGTGACGCGGGCGGCACCCTGATTTTCATGGGCAGCAAGCCTAGCCTGGAAAATGCAATGCCATCCGACCGGGGCGCAAAGCTCTACGATCGCAGCATTTCTATTTCCTTTAGCAACGGAGCTCTTCTAAACGCGCTGAAAGAATACCGAACGATAGATCTACGCAACGGAGACGGAAGTTTGACAACAAATCTGTTGTATCAGTTGCGACAGGATGGACAAGATCGCTGGCTTTTCATTGCTCACGACGGAACCAACCCATACAACAAAGATGTCTCCACCCGGCAGACACTTCAGATCCGGGTGGTCGGAAAATTCCGTGTAGAATTGTACAACACACTTGACGGAAGCCACGGACCAGTTTCGGTTCAGCACAGAGGGAATGAAACTATCATTGATACCGCAATTTATGATTATGACTCCCTCCTGTATCGGCTGATTCCCTCGGAAAAAGAAGAAACAATCTCTGTCCCGGAGGCAGTTAACGGTAAATCTGAACACATTCGACTGGCTCCAGAAGTGTCCTATGAACTGAGTGAACCCAATGCGTATATTTTGGATATTGCGGAATTTGCTATTGACAATGAACCATATGAACCAGAAGAAGAAATTCTTCGTGCGGAAAACATCTGTCGAAACAAATTGGGACTACGTCCCAGAGGCGGCCATGTCGTCCAGCCTTATATTTTGGAAAAACAGCCGGCCAAGCATCAAATGAGAATGCGCTTTACCATAGAAAGCGCTATTGACTACACATCTCCTCTCCTGGCGTTGGAAAACGCAGAACTTTCCCGAATTATTTGGAACAACCAGGAAGTAGCCCCCGTACCAAACGGCTGGTACGTAGACAAAGCAATCCGCACTGTACCATTGCCGGAACTGAAACAGGGAATTAATATTTTGGAAATCATTCAGCCTCTTGGCAAACGGACCAATGCAGAATGGTGCTATTTGCTGGGAAACTTTGGTGTTGAACTCCGGGGCCGCTGTAAAAAGATTATTCCTTTGCCCAAAACACTTGCTTTTGACAGCATTGTCCATCAGGGGCTTCCATTCTACAGCGGATGCGTCTCCTATCAGATTGAGACAATCACCAGCGGCGGTGCCTGTGCACTGCATCTGCCCCATTACCGGGCAGGAGTGATGAAGGTCTTCTTAGACGGAAAAGATATGGGACACGTAGCTTATCCTCCTTACAATTGCGATTTGGGTACACCAGAAGCAGGGAAACACCGCCTGACCGTAAAATTGTTTTTGTCACGGAATAACGGATTTTCTCCCTTGCATCTGGCCGACACAAAACGTGAATATCAAGATCCCAACACCTGGAGAGTAACTGGAGACAAATGGTCTTACGAGTATCATCCGTTTCCGGAAGGCTTGCTTTCCACACCGATTTTAACCGAAACCAAATAATCTGCCGTCCGGGTATTCGCTTAACGAATGCCCGGACGTTTGAGATGTCACAAAAAAGTTAGCAAAATAAGCTTGACAACGTAATTATATCGTTGTATAATAATAAATTGTATAAAAGGAACCCGGTTTCCCCTACATGGAAATCGCGCTTGAGAACAAAGGAGAGGGTTTTCATGCAAAGCTCTATTGCAAAAATTGTACGCAATGATACCAAAGCAAGACAGGTAATTGAAAATGTAGAGCTTCGTCGGCAGGCAGAGGAAGAAGACCTAAAAAAACAACAGCAGGAAATCGAACAACAGATCCAGAGACGTACCATGGCCCGGATCAAGGAAGATTCCAAACAGCAACGAGAAAAAATGACACAGCAACTGAAAGAAAAACGAAATCGGAATGCACAGGTCACACTTCAAATGGAGGCTTTGTATCAGGAAAAAAAGGACCTTTGGGTAAAACAGATTGTGCAAAATATACTGTCCGGCAAATGGAGTTGAGTGCATGCCTATATCGTTTGCTTCCAATGCAGTTTTGACCAAAACCCGAGCAATGTTCGGAAAACGTCTGATGCCAGGAGATTACAATTTGCTGCTCGCTCAGCATTCGGTCAGCCAGGTAGCAGGCATACTCAAGCAGCACCCCGGATATGAACATTTTCTGGACGATATCAACGAGGGCACCGTTCACCGACTTCAACTGGAAGAGCGGCTTCGCCAAAAGCATTTTGAAAATTTTGAATCTTTTGCCCGATATGAACTGTCCGCCGGAGAGAAACTTGCTGACTACATTATCCGAAAAAGTGAATTGGAATTAATTATTGAGGCGTTGACTCGAATTAAATCTGCAAACACCTCTCCAACAGTATTTTTTATTCCAGCTTTTTTGGATCGCCATATCGGAATAGACACACCGGCGTTAGAAAAAGCACAAACTTTTGAAGACCTCCTTCAGGCTGTCCGCGATTCATTTTTCTATGAAACACTCCTGCCTTTGGCACCTACAGCAAGCAGTAACCCGGATATTGCCACCTATGAAAATATTTTGTATTCTGAACTTTACCAGCAACTCTTTCGGCAGATTTCCCGAATTGCCTCTTCTGAATGCCGCAAAGAACTAACAGACATGATTGTCTCCTACCTGGATTTGGAAAACCTTGTTCGTATTTACCGTCTTAAAGTTTTCTTTAACGCATCTCCAGAATACATTTTGAACCACCTGCTCCCAGGTGGGAGTATTCCGGAAAAACGTCTCCGTACAATGACAGAAAGCCCCAAAGGAACACTGCTTCAATTGGCACAGGAAGGAAAAATTCATCCCAGTCTGCAAAAAGATTTTCGCTATACTGTTCCGGACGAGCTTCCGAAGCGTTATCTGGGAAAGATCAGTATTCATAATATCCGGTATTCGGTCCATCCGCCGGTCGTTATGTTGTCTTATCTTTATTTTTCCGATATCGAAATTTCCAATATTATTAAAATTGTTGAAGGCTGTCGGTATCAACTTCCGGCTGAACAGGTCCGGAAAATGCTGATACTATAATTCACCGCGGCTATGCCTTCCCCGACAGGCACCGTAAAGAAAATACTCGGGGAGAAAGGATTTTTTTATCAAAGGATAAAAAGGGGACACCAATGGCTGTTGCATCTATGAAACTGGTTAATATTGCCGGTCCTTTGGATCGATTAGATGAAATTATCGACCTGACCGGAAGTTCCGGCGTTTTTCAGCCGGAAGACGCAATGACATTTTTTTCAAATAACAAAAACTTTTCTCCAATTTTGCAGGAAGATCTGTTTCGTCCGCTGCTTTCCGCATTGGAAAATGCACTACCGGAGAATTGCACATTTTCCACCCCTGCTGTAGAAGATGCAATGAATTATAGCACCATGAAAGAAAAAACGGAAGCATTTTTAAGCGAAATTTCAGAACGGAATTGCAGAACAGAACAATTGCAGAAAAAAATCTTAGAAATAGACACGTCTTTACAGAAACTGGAGCATTTTATCGGTTTAAATCTGGACATGAAAGAAATCTGTGCCTGCAAATATACTTCTGTCCGATTTGGCCGAATTCCTACCCGCTGTATGGAACGGATGGATTCCTTTGGAAAAAATACAAACATTTTTGCATTTAAATGTACCGAAGACAATGAATTTACCTATGGGGTATTCTTTTCTCCGAAATCCGATTCCGGAGAAATGGATCGGATTCTTTCAGGATTTTATTTTGAAAGGATTTATGTCCCGAACACTGGCCAAACTATTGAAAATGCTTATGAAAACCTATTGCAACAAAAAGAAACCTGTGTTGAAGAATTAAAGGAAAACAACCACGCCTTACAAGATTTCTGGAAGGAAAGAAAAGACGGAGTTTCGGAACTTCGGCGGCAAATACAAGCACAGATTTCTTATTATGAACTGAAAAAACACGCGGTACAGTATGGCGAAGGTCAGAAAGCCTTTCTTTTAGTTGGATGGGTTCCGGCCTGGGAAGGACGACATTTGCTTAAGACACTATCGGGGATGAAAGGGATCGACTGCAACATTGAAAGCGCGGAAAACGAAATAGAGCACAATCCGCCTTCACACCTGAAAAATTTGCGCTGCTTTAAGCCTTTTGAATTTTTTGTAGACATGTACGGGCTTCCTACTTACGGAGAATTTGATCCTACTCCGTTTGTGGCAATTACCTATACATTGCTGTTTGGCATTATGTTCGGTGATGTAGGACAGGGACTGATTCTTTCTCTGATTGGCTGGCTGATGTGGAAATTGAAAAAAATGAAATTGGGACGTGTTCTGATTCCCTGCGGAATCAGTTCTGCCTGTTTTGGATTGATTTACGGCTCAGTTTTTGGACTGGAGGAAGTACTCAATCCTTTGTATAAAAGCCTGTTCGGTTGGGAAGAAAAACCTGTTGATGTAATGGCTCCGGCAACCACAAATATGATTATTTATTTATCCATTGCCTTAGGCGTTGTCCTGATTGCTGTAGCACTGTTGCTAAATATTATTTCCTGTATCCGGCGTAAAAATCTACCTGTTCTGCTCTTCAGCGCAAACGGCTTGCCCGGATTGCTTTTTTACAGTGCCTTGGTTGGCGGATTGGTATGTCAGATACGATTACAGATTCCGGTTATGCAACCATTGTATATACTGTTTCTAATTGTTCTTCCTCTGCTCCTGATGTTTCTTCAGGAACCGCTTGCAAATTTGATCACCAGAAAAAAAGAAAAAATACAGTGGGGCAACTATCTGGCACAAAGTTTCTTTGAATTGTTTGAAACCCTATTGTCCTTTGCGACAAACACCATGTCTTTCCTCAGGGTCGGCGCATTTGTCCTGGTACACGCAGGAATGATGATGGTTGGGTTTACCTTAGCGGAAATGGTCCCTAGCGCATTTGGCGTTATTATTGTGGCATTTTGGAATGGGTTAGTTATTGCCTTGGAAGGACTTCTGGTGGGAATTCAAGTACTGCGTCTGGAATTTTATGAAATGTTTAGCAGATTCTTTGAAGGCGGAGGGCGTCCTTTTACCCCCTCTGTTTTGAAAAAATAAAGGAAAATACTGTTAAGGAGAATTTGAATTATGTTTACAACTATTTTATTTGCACTTCCTCTGATTGCTTTAGCCCTGACGGTATTCTACGCTATTAAAATGGTCCAAAAAGGATCCTCTTCCCCCAAAGCAGCCTTTATGCGGCAGTTGTGCTTATTTCTACTGGTAGGGGTTGCCTGCTGCACCATAGCTGCAACCACTTCGGCGACAGCGGAAGTTCCTGACGCCGACCTTTCGACACAGACAGAAACGGTTCAGAATGACGGTTTTGCCCAGGGAATGGGATACTTGGCTGCAGCCATTGTTACGGGTCTTTCAGGGATTGGCGGCGGCATCGCAGTAGCTGCCGGCGCACCCGCAGCTATTGGTGCTACTTCGGAAGATCCAAAAGCATTTGGAAAAGCACTGATTTTTGTTGCTTTGGGAGAAGGAATCGCCTTATACGGATTACTAGTTTCCATTTTGATTCTGACTAATCTCTAAGAAATATCATGCGATTTTATTTACTCAGCGACAACACTGATACCGTCGTCGGCATGCGCTTTGCCGGTGTCGAAGGCATTGTCGTTCATGAAAAAGAAGAATTTCTTATCGAACTGAACCGAATAATGGATTATAACGATGTAGGGGTCATCCTAGTAACGAAAAAGTTGGTTTCCCTTTGTCGGGAAGAAATTTATCAAACCAAGTTGACCCGCACTCTTCCATTGATTGTAGAAATTCCAGACCGACACGGAAATGCAAAAATCAGTGAATCCATTACCTATTATGTGCAGAACGCCATTGGATTAAAGCTGTAAGAAAGGAAGAACCCTATTTATGGCTGAAGAAGTCAAGTTTCTGCGTTTTTTAGACGCGGTTTACAAAACAGCAGAAGAAAAGGCAAACGCCATGATCAGCGAAATTCAGCAGGCAAAAGCCGCAGCTCTACGGCAGTTTAAGAAAACTACCCGTGAAAATGCGGAATATACCTACCAAAGGGAGATGCAAAAAGCAAAAGTCGCTCTCTCCGCGGAATTTTCCCACACTGAAACCGAATTAAAGGAAGAATTGTTCCGACAAAGAGAAGCATTAACTGAAAAAGTGTTTTCGGAAGTGAAGCTACGTTTGCAGATCTTTACCAAAACCGAAGCATATCTTCCTTTCCTGAAAGAAAAAGCAACAGAATTGGCCTATGCTTTGCCAGAGGGTGCTGAACTGTTACTGCGACCAGACGATATGTTGTATGCAGAGGAAGTCCGGCAGGCATTTGGAAAAGAATGCAATGTTACGGCAGACGCTAGAATTTTACTGGGTGGAATTTTTGCCCGATGCGACACACTTGTTGCAGACAATACATTGGACACTGCGGTAGAACAGCAACGGGAACAGTTTATCCGTTGCTCCGGATTGAAGGTGATCGTATGACAGAAAATAATACACCTGTCATTTACGGAATTAATGGCCCAGTAGTAACGGTGCAAGGCTATCGGGGCTTTTCCATGATGGAAATGGTTTATGTGGGAACTGAACGGCTAGTGGGGGAAGTTATCGGCATTACCGACCAAAAAACCACCATACAGGTCTATGAAGAAACCCTTGGTCTAAAATTAGGAGAACCAGTAGTCGGCACAGGAAATCCTTTAAATATTACCCTGGGGCCGGGTATTTTGAATAATATCTTTGACGGAATTGAACGCCCCCTCCGCGATCTGTCCGAATTGGACGGTGCATTTTTGCAACGGGGAGGAAAAATTCCTTTGCTTTCTGAAACCAGAAAATGGAAGGTTGCTGTTCTTGCAAAAATTGGCCAAACCCTTTCCGGTGGCAGTATTTTTGCCGAATGTCCAGAAACTCCTATAATTACACACCGTTGCATGGTTCCTCCGGATTTGGAAGGAACCGTAATTTGGGTCGCAAAAAATGGGGAATACACTGTAGCCGATCCAATTTTAAAAATCCGGAACGATGACGGCCGAGAGCATGTACTGTATCTTGCACAGAGGTGGCCCATTAAAATCCCCCGACCAATGAAAAAACGGCTCCCGCCAAACATTCCTCTGATTACCGGACAACGGATTATCGACACTATTCTTCCTATAGCAAAAGGAGGAACAGCAGCGATTCCCGGCGGGTTTGGCACAGGAAAAACAATGACCCAACATCAGCTGGCAAAATGGTGTGACGCAGATCTGATTGTCTATGTAGGATGCGGAGAACGAGGCAACGAAATGTCTCAGGTTCTGGAAGAATTTTCTGCCCTGACTGACCCAAAATCCGGACGTCCCATGATGGAGCGAACCTGCTTAATTGCAAACACTTCCAATATGCCTGTTGCTGCCCGGGAGGCATCCATTTATACTGGAATTACGCTAGCAGAATATTATCGGGACATGGGATACCATGTGGCCATTATGGCAGACTCTACCTCCCGCTGGGCAGAAGCTCTTCGGGAAATCTCCGGACGACTGGAAGAAATGCCGGCGGAAGAAGGTTTCCCCGCATATCTGTCTTCCCGCCTATCGGAATTTTATGAACGGGCGGGCCGCGTCACAAATCTGAATGGTACCGAGGGTTCCGTGACTATTATCGGCGCAGTGTCACCACAGGGGTCAGATTTTTCCGAACCGGTAACACAAAACACAAAAAGATATGTTCGCTGTTTCTGGGCCCTAGATAAGGCGCTGGCCTACGCACGGCATTATCCGGCAATTAATTGGATTACCAGCTACAGTGAGTATTTTGATGACTTAAACAACTGGTATGAAGACCACGTTGGCTTGGATTTTGTCCAGAACCGAAGGCGAATTAATGTGCTGCTTCAAGAAGAAGACCGGCTTATGGAAATTGTTAAGCTGATTGGCGAAGACGTTCTTCCCGACGATCAAAAGCTGATTATTGAAACAGCAAATGTCATCCGCACCGGATTTCTGCAGCAAAACGCATTTCACAAAGATGATACATTTGTTTCCATTCAAAAACAGCAGCAAATGATGGAAGTTATCTTGCATTTGTACGATGCGGCAAAACGTAGAGTCTCGATGGGGATTCCCATTTCTCGGATCAAAGAAACCGGTCTTTTTGAAAAATTAATTCGTATGAAATATGAAATTTCCAATAATGCATTAGAACTGTTTGGACAATACAAGGAAGAAATTACCCGAACACTGGATGCGTTAAACTGAGAAAGGAGTGTTCTTCTCTTGATTATCGATTACCTTGGCACAAACGAAATCAATGGCCCCTTGGTGGTTTTAAAGAACATTCCGGGCGTAGCTAACGAAGAGATGGTAGAATTGCGCATGGACAACGGTACAGTCCGTCAAGGCCGGATTGTACAAATGGACAGAGAACGGCTAGTTGTTCAAGTCTTCCAGGGAACCAGAGGTATATCCCTCAACAATACACGTACCCGTTTTCTGGGACATCCCATTGAACTGCCACTGTCGCTGGAAATTTTAGGACGTACCTTTGATGGCGCAGGCCGTCCCATTGACGGTTTGGGCGAAGTCTATTCCGACCTTCGTAGGAATATCAATGGTCTGCCGATGAATCCAGTGTGCCGGACATATCCTCAAAATTATATTTGTACCGGCATTTCCTCCATTGATGTTCTTATGACCCTGATCCGAGGACAGAAACTACCAATTTTCTCCGGTTCTGGTATGAGCCACAATGAACTGGCAGTGCAAATTGCACGCCAAGCGCGTCTGACGGGCAGTGAAGATGAAAACTTCTGCATTGTTTTTGCAGCCATGGGCGTAAAAAACGACATAGCCGATTACTTTAAACGCAGTTTTGAAGAAGCAAATGTTCTGCATAGAGTTGTTATGTTCCAGAATTTATCCAGTGACCCCATTGTAGAACGCATTTTGACGCCTCGCTGCGCTTTAACAGCGGCAGAATATCTGGCTTATGAAGAAAATATGCACGTACTGGTCATCATGACCGATATGACAGCCTACGCAGAAGCACTCCGGGAATTTTCTTCCTCTAAAGGAGAAATTCCCGGCAGAAAGGGCTATCCAGGATACCTATATTCCGATTTAGCCTCGCTTTACGAGCGGGCAGGAATTGTTCGGGGAAAGCAAGGTTCGGTGACTCAACTGCCCATTCTAACCATGCCAAACGACGATATTACTCATCCTGTCCCCGATTTAACCGGATACATCACAGAAGGGCAAATTGTTTTGGATCGTTCTTTGAACGCATCTGGCATTTATCCACCGGTTGCAATTCTGCCCTCCCTGTCCCGACTCATGAAAGACGGCATTGGTGAAAATTTTACCCGCGCAGACCATGCGGCGGTTTCCGGTCAGGTGTTCGCATCTTATGCAAAGGTTATGGACGCCCGCTCTCTGGCATCGGTCATTGGAGAAGAAGAATTGTCGGAAATTGATCAGAAATACCTGAAGTTTGGTCGTCTGTTTGAGCAAGAAGTACTAAAACAGGGACATCACGAAAACAGGACCATTGAAGAAAGCTTAAACCTTTGCTGGCGGATTCTCTCTACCCTTCCCCGCTCAGAACTGTCCCGTGTAGAAAACACAATGCTGGAACAATACTACCGACCAGAACAAGGTGACACATTATGATCAATACCGCACCCACCAAAGGAAATTTATTAGCTGAAAGGAAACGGCTTTCCCTAGCAAAAACCGGATATGATCTACTAGACAAAAAACGTAACATTTTGGTACGTGAAATGATGCAGCTGATTGATTCAGTAAACCGACTGCAGGAAGAAATTGAAAAAACATTTGGAGCTGCCTACGCAGCACTACAGAGAGCAAACGTGGAAACTGGAATACGCAGTGATTTGGCAGGCGATGTTCCCGTTGATACTTCTCTGGAAGTTAAAACCCGCAGTGTCATGGGTGTGGAAATTCCAATTATAACCTGCGACACTGCAATGCCAAACCAGATTCCATATGGTCTGTCCACTTCCAACGCTGCGTTAGACGAGGCTTATCTCTGCTTTATCCGGGTCAAACATCTTTCCGCAAAAATTGCAGAAGTGGAAAACAGCGTTTATCGGTTGGCAATTGCCATAAAAAAAACGCAGAAAAGAGCCAATGCCTTGAAAAATATTATTATTCCGAGTAGCTGCCAAACCATTCGGGAAATTACCTCAGTTTTAGAAGAAAAGGAACGGGAAGAATTTTCCCGCATGAAAATCATTAAACAGCAAAAAAAGACAGGGTTGAATTAGCCAACGCTGGATAAGGAATTTTTTATGTAAGGAAAACGATGTAACTCAACAAAATGGGTTACACCGTTTTTTTGTTTTCGGAAACTGTCAATACAGTTTCCTTGCTTGTTGCAGTATACGACATCTCCGCTGTCTTTTCCGTATATGTTTTTTTGCCGATCTGCCCGAATGCCGTTCCTGCCCTGTCAGGCGATGTATTGTTTCTCCCGGCACGCTCATATCTTAGCAATACTTCCACAAAAAAATATCCTATTTCGCAGATTATTCAATAGGAGATTTGATGATAACAGGTGTGTTTGCTCCAACCTCCAATTCAAAAAATAAAATACACAAATCTTTATGGCGGCAAATAAAGTCGTGATAATGACTTGCCGCCGCATACCACCCCTCTTGCAAATTCATTTTCATAGGTGCGCCACATACAGGACATTGGGGATTAGTTCTGTAGGAATTTTCAAGTCCTTTTGACGCTTTACCATTTTCCGCACTTTGTTCTCATTATCATAGGTCTTATTATGACTTGCCATAAACCATAATCCCTGCGTATAATACAAACGCTTCTTATCAAAGCCCTCAAGCTGAAATTGATGGTCAATATTTGTTATCAGAACAAAAGCAGATCAAGGTATGGCTTGCCGACGGAAACATCATATCTGTTTACAAAGATGTGTCTTGACCACCACGCTCAATATTCTTCCAATGTCTCGAACGGATAAAAGCCGCCTGCATACATATCGGTAATTCCAAACTTTTCGTGAAAATCTGCAAAGCACTTTTCAAACCGTTCTCCATTATAGGTAAGTCCTGCCGAAACAGACACGCCTGCCCCTGCACCGATAACGATTGCTTCAGAGGCTTCTATTATTTCACTTTGTGTCTGTGTTTTTCAACAGTCTGTATTGCTATTTCTGCCGCCAATCTGTAAAAAGCAATACTTTTGATACCATGCTTTTCTGCCAGTTCTAAACAGGAACGGTAGCAGCCTGCAAGTAGGTTTTTGTCCATTTCAGTGACTTTCCCCTGCACAATCGGTCCGACGGTGTGTAAGATATACCGGCAGGGCAGATTATATGCGGAAGTAATCTTAGCTATGCCAGTCAGCTCGCAAAAGCCTTGACGCTTCATTATTTCAGCACATTCCAATCGCAGCTGCCCCTGCAAAAGTGTGAATAGCATTGTCAATACAACCGTGATTCGGGCGGAAACAGCCAAGCTTTTGACTGTTGGCAGCGTTTACAATACCGTCACATTGCAGCGTGGTAATATCCCCGCGTTAAAGATATATACCTTTTTGAACAGGCTGTAAATCGGAAAGAACCGTAATTCCTTTTTTCCGTATTTCTTCCTGTAAATAAGCGTCCTGCACTTCTAGAAATTCAACCTTTACAGGCTGCAGTATACGAATATTAAAAAGCGAGCGAAGCAGTATTTTCTGTCCTCTCTCACTCAACGGAATTTCTATTTGAGAATACTGTGGCTGCTCTTTCAGCAGAGCCGCAATTAAATATTTTTTTTTCGGTTTGTGTCATCTTCTTATCCTCTCCGTACAACTGCTCTTTGGGAACAAATGCTTAAACAGTTGCCACAATGCAAGCAGTTTTTCTTCCTTATTACAGCAGGGATTATGGAAAAATCAATACAATCTTGCGGACATACGGTTTGACATGTTTTGCAGCCAATACATTTATATGTAATCTCATAGCATTGTGATTTTTCATGTTCTTTACCAATCGCTCAATCGGCTTTTTTGAAAAGTCAAACCATTCACCGCTATCCTCATAGAACTAAAAGACAGAAAGCGCCTGATAGAATAATTGATAGGAGCAGAAGCAAGGCAAGCAACTGAGCCAACAAAAGCATCACGACCTGTACTATAGGCAAGGTTGTGTTGAATGTACCCTTCTGCAAGTAGGCTTGCCGCTTTTTTGGTATCACTGTTTGCAAAGGTATTAAAGAGTTCGAGAGCTTTTTGTGTGTTTGTCATCTTGAGATGTTCATAATGGATTTTCTCCTTTGAATATGCTTTGAGCTGCGCAGCGGCCGTTCTCCGTAGCTCTTGATTATATTAAGTTTCAAGTGTAAAGTAGGCATTTTATTGTGCTGTAGTTACTCAAAAATACTATTGAACGGGTACTCAAAGGTAACAAATGCGTGATTTCAGGCTTTTTAGCAATTTGTGGTGCAAAATAAATTTCTAAAAATTTTTTTTCGGATTGATCTTGAATGGTATAATTGCATCCAAAGTTTCAGATAGAAACTATTTTAAGGAAAGGATACTATGAATAAACCAAAAACAGTTAAAAAATTGCCGACTTGCCCCGTAGAAATAACATTAACTTTAATTGTGATAAATGGAAAGTTTTAATTTTGCGTGACTTACTCACAGGAACAAAGCGATTCGGCGAACTAAAAAATCTATTGGCAGCGTATCGCAAAAGGTATTGACAGCACAGCTTCGAGCAATGGAAGAAAAGGGTCTTTTAAGTCGTAAGGTTTATGCAGAAGTTCCGCCACGGGTAGAATATACGCTAACTGAATTAGGATATAGTCTGAAACCTATTCTGGACGCAATGTGGAATTGGGGTGAAGGCTATAAGGCTTCTTTGTTATAGAAATAGCGGGTATCCAAATCATATGGATTACCCGCTGCTTTAGCATTCAGATATGTCACTCTTTTGGGTGTGAAAAAGCCTTGTTTTCAGAGCATAAAACAGGACGGGAGGTGTTATCCCTACCCGCTATGATTATACTATATGCGTTGCTCTAAGCATAGATTATCTCTCTATTCACAATCTCCATCGCACACGCTCGTATAGTAATTATTCGCGTCCATTCCTAAAACGTTTTCTTCCTTTAACCGTTCCGTAATACCCTGCGCCTGTTTCATCTGCTCTGTGAGTATGACCAAGTGTTTCTGTGTTTGTCTGTCGATGTTGGCAAAGTAGACGTTTAGTCTGCCCCTTGCAGGCAGAGTAGTCTAAATTATCCCGTGATGTTTCTTTAAATACTACAAATGACTCTGTCCGAATAAACCTATCAGCTGTTTTTTTCGACAGGTAAGGCAAAGCAGGGCGAGCAGATAACCGCTATGCATTTGCAAAACCCATAAAGTTGTATTATGTAGTGTTGGAATTATCAACTCTGTTTTTTTTCAATCAGGGTTCGCATCGCATTAAGAATTGCAAGTACAGAAACCCCGACATCGGCAAACACTGCTGCCCACATAGAAGCAAATCCACAGGCCCCAAGAACCAAAACTATTCCTTTAACAGCCAAAGCAAAAATAATGTTTTGCCAGACAATGCCCACTGTTTTTCGGGCAATTTTTACCGCTAACGGAAGTTTTGCCGGATTATCGTCCATTAAAACAACATCAGAAGCTTCAATAGCAGCGTCCGCCCCCAGACCGCCCATGGCCACGCCCACATCACACCCAGCAAGCACTGGAGCGTCATTAATTCCATCACCTACGAATACAACCTTCCCACGAGCAGAAGTGTCAGCAAGATATTCCGCCGCCGCCGAGACTTTTTCTGCCGGCAAAAGTTCCGCCCGAACCTCGTCAATGCCAAGGAACTCTGCCACATTCTCCGCCACATTGCGGTTATCCCCGGTCAGCATTACGGTTTTTCGTACACCAAGTGCCCGCAGATGCCCTATTGCCTCTTTAGCCCCCGGTTTGATTTCATCCGAAATCACAATATGTCCCAGATATTTGCCATCCAAAGCCATATGTACAATTGTTCCGATACTCTGACACGTTTTCCATACAATCCCCACCGATTGCATAAGCTGCTCATTCCCGGCATAAACCCGTTTGCCGTCCACGATCGCACAAACACCCTGTCCTGAAATCTGTTGAAAATCTGAAATATGTCCCGGGTCCAATGGTTTTTGTACGGCTTGCCGCAGAGCTTCAGATAAAGGATGCGTACTGTAATATTCCACCGAAGCAGCCAGAAAAAGCAATTCCTGTTCTGAGACAAACTGGGGATGAACAGCTGTTACCACGAAATTGCCCTTTGTCAAGGTTCCGGTTTTATCAAAAATCACAATTTCACTTTTTGCCAAAGTTTCCAGATAATTAGACCCTTTTACCAAAATTCCGGCACGAGAAGCTCTTCCAATACCACCAAAAAAGGACAGAGGAACCGAAATAACTAAAGCACAGGGACAGGAAATCACTAAAAAGGTCAAAGCACGGTGAACCCAGTCAAACCAATTTCCTTGAAGTAGCAGCGGAGGTACAATCGCAAGTAATGCAGCAAAAATTACAACTATCGGCGTATACCAGCGGGCAAAACGTGTAATAAAGTTTTCGGTCACAGCTTTGTTTTCCGAGGAATTTTCCACCAATTCCAAAATTTTGGCCACCGTGGATTCCCCATATTCCCGACTGACCCGTACCCGCAATACACCGTTCAGATTTACACAGCCGCCGATAACGTCATCCCCTGCCTTCACATCTCTTGGAAGAGACTCTCCTGTCAATGCGGTCGTATTCAAAGACGAGGTTCCTTCTAATATCACCCCATCCAAAGGAATCTTTTCGCCGGGAAGAATTACAATACATTCCCCCACCTGAACCTCTTCCGGGGCTACTGTCAGTATCTGACCATTCCGTTCTACTGAAGCAGCATCTGGACGAATTTCCATTAAATCAGAAATGGAACGACGACTTTTCCCCACCGCATATCCCTGGAACCACTCGCCAATCTGGTAAAAAAGCATTACGACAACGCCTTCCATTGCTTCCCCGATAGCAAAGGCCCCTACGGTAGCAAGAGCCATTAAAAAATTTTCATCAAAAATCTGCCCCCGCAGAATGTTGCGAATTGCCCGCCACAAAATATCCCAGCCGCAGACAAGATACGGTACAGCAAAAGCAAGTACCGAATGCCAACTCTCCAAAGGAAGAAACAAACACACTCCAAAAAGGAATACGCCGATTCCCAGACGGACAAGCATTTTTTTTTGACTAGAAGACATAGGTTCCACCCCTTTCCTTATCGGCGAATCATACAGTCTGGTTCTACTTTCCGGCAAACAGCAACCGCCTGTTCCAATACCTGTTCAAAGATATCATCCGGAGTTTCCAGGGAAAGACGCTGGGTCATAAAACTGACATTTGCGGAAATAACACCGGGAATTTTCCGAATAGCTGTTTCCATTTTCGCAGCACAGTTTGCGCAGTCCAAATGCTCAAGATGAAAAACTTTTTTCATGTTGTTTTCTCCTTTGAATTATTCTTCTATATGTTCCATTCCCTGATTAATAATCGTTCGCACATGATCGTCAGCCAGAGAATAAAACACAGTTTTTCCTTCCCGGCGATATTTAACTAACTGGGACTGTTTCAAAACGCGAAGCTGATGAGAAATGGCAGAAGTATTCATATTCAACAGTTGGGCAATGTCACATACACACATCTCAGATTCAAACAGAACATACAGAATCTTAATCCGGGTACTATCACCGAACACCTTATAGAGTTCGGCCAAATCATACAGCAATTCTTCTTCCGGCATAATTTCCTTTACCTTTTGAACCAGTTCCTCGTGAGCATGCATATATTCGCAAGCAGGAACTTCTGATTTCATAATCGCTCATCCTTTCATTTGAATAATTGTTCAATTATATTATATACAAAGAAGGCCCAATTGTCAAGGGCCTTCTTTCATCGTTCAATATTTATTCAAAATTATCAACGTAACATAAATTTCCGGATATAATCAATTGTAAACAGAATTCCCCGATCGCCCAATTCGGTTCCACCTTTCCAGGTAGACGAATGGGGTTCGATACTTAAATTTCCATCATAATTTCTTGCATACAGCGTAGCAAAAATTGATCCCCACATCAAATCATCCATTCCAGCCGGTGGATCAGACACACGGTTGACTCCATTGGATTTGACTGTGCCTTTTATATGAAAATGCGCAATTCGCTCGCCCCAATCGCTGAGTTCCTTCAAATAATCCCGCCCCTCGTTATACGCATGGGAACAATCATATTTCAGCATCAACTCCGGAATTTCACCCAAAACCACCGACCAGGTTTCCGGAGAAACAATAAAATTACTCCAAGAACAGTTGCAAACTGCCACTGTTATTCCTTTTGAACGGGCATAGTCCGTTAACTGGCCGAAATATTCCACTGCAGCGCAATAATTGCGAAACCGACTAACCGAATCATCGTAATTAAACCCACAAACAAACACTGGAGCTCCCACCGCCACCGCAGAGTCCAAATTACACTTTACCGTAGAAAACTGCTGCTCGTCCAGTTTTCCACCCCGATTGACCTGGGAATTCCAGCGGCCCACCGAACCAATCACAAGCCCAGTTTCCCTTAAGTTCTCCTGTATCTGCGGAACGGCATCCCGCAAAGCTTGGGTATCTTTATCATAATTACAGCAAATTTCCACAAAAGAAAGCCCTCTTTGCTTCACCTGCTGATACGATTCCAAAGTAAATTGATTATTAATCATGCCAAGTTTCATAGCATTATCTCCTTTTGACTTCAAAGAATTAGTTCCGGTTCCCGCTATCGGAAGAATATCCCCGTTTTTCCAAAATATTTTTCAGTTCTTCCATAAAAGAATTGGTATCCTTAAACTGGCGGTATACCGACGCAAAACGAACATAGGCGACATCATCAATTTCCCGCAAATGCTCCATAACCAATTCCCCGATACGGGCAGAGGGAACTTCTTTGTCAATATTGCTTACTAAAGTATTTTCAATTTCAGCCGTAGCCTGTTCCAGTACCGAATAGGAAATCGGTCGTTTGCTGCAGGCCTTCAGCATACTGGAAAGCAGCTTTTCCCGATCAAAAATCTCTCGGGATTTATCCTTTTTTATTACAACCAAAGGCGTATGCTCCACCGCTTCAAAGGTAGTAAACCGCTTCTTGCAGTTTTCACATTCCCGCCGCCGTTTAATACGGTCATCGGTATGCCTAGAATCCAGCACTTTACTTTCATAGTGACCGCAAAAGGGACATTTCATAGAGTACTCCGTTCTGCCGCAATCTTGCGGCATAAAATCAAACAAAAAATGGATTTTTCTTCTATGCACAGTATACAAGAACAATGTGAAGTTTTCACGAAATTATTAAAAAGAAACAGGCACTTTTTTGTTCTGGGAAGAAAAATCCTTTCATAAAAATGAAGAAAGGAGGGAATCATTATGCAACACACAGCCCCCAAAAACAATCTATTTTGGCTCCCCTTTCTGGTGCTGCCGACTGCCGGCCTGATCAGTGCTCAACTTTTCGGAACGGACCGACCGATAAAATGTATTTTGGCGGCAGCTGCCGCTTTTCTGGGGTTCCTGCTCAGTGATGCTTTTATCCGCACAGTTCTGCAAAACCACAAAGAAAAAACAACATACAGCAGCTCCAGTCAGCTGGAAAAGATACGCCGAACCGCCTTTTGGATTCGGAACCGAACAGTACGGGAAGAATTAAAAAAAATACGGAAAGCATGCAAAATTCGGTTTAAAAAAAATTCTCCAACATCTCCGGAACAGCAGCGAATTCTAATCGCGCAAACACTGCCGGCCCTCCTTCGATTGACCCGAACCTATCGGGACCTGGAACGGCATCCTTTACGGGGCATGAAAATGGAACAGACCATGCGTCAGATTGAAACGGAACTGACACAACTCCGGAAAATCTGCGAACAGGACTGCGATAACGACCATTTGCTGACATTGTTGGACACCTCAGCGGAACTGTCATCTTTGAAAAAAGCACAAAAGGAGAATTAACCTATGGAACAAGAACTTTCTGTTTCTCTCAGTCCAAAACAAGCTGCCGAAGCCATTAATCTGGACGATCCCAGCACGCTGCTTCAATACGGCGCTGCCGCACAAAGCAAAATCGCAGAATTTTCCGATCTTGCCCTTCGGTCCTTCCGGGATAAAACACCCGATAACATCAATGAAATGATGACCGACCTAATTACACAGCTGGAAGGATTTTCACAAACAGAACCGGAAGGAACATTCCGAAAATTTCTATACAGACCGGTCAAAGCTGTCCATGCTATTAAAACCAAATACCGTCAGACCTCAGAAAATATAGATCAGATTGTCACCCGGCTTCAGGAACAACAAAGTCTGCTGATGAAAGACATTGAGCTTCTGGAGCAACTTTACGCCATGAATCTGGAACATTTCCGGGAACTAGAAGACTATGTAGAAGAAGGAACAAAAAAACTTACGGCATTACGAGAGGAAGACCTTCCCGAACTAATTCAGCAGGCCAAAATTTCCGGACGACCGGACGATGCTCAACGTGCAAAAGATTTTGAAGACAAATGCAACCGCTTTGAACAAAAGATTCAGGATCTGATATTAACCCGCACAGTAGCGCTGCAGATGGCACCACAGATCCGGATGATCCAAAACAATGATATGCTGCTAGCGGAAAAAATCCGTTCCTCTATTGTCAATACCGTACCGCTTTGGAAAAGTCAAATGGTTTTGGCATTAGGAATGGAAAACTCCAAAGAAGCCCTTCGGATTCAAGGAAAAGTAGATAACCTGACCAACCGACTTCTTCGACTGAATGCCGATACGCTAAAAGCCTGTACCGTGCAAACCGCCCGGCAAACTGAACAGAATATCGTCGAAACCGAGACCCTACGGGAAACCAACCGCATCCTAATCTCAACACTTGACGAAGTTCTCAAAATCCGAGAAGAAGGCCAAAAACAACGCATAGCTGCTCAAGGAGAACTAAAAAAAATGGAAGAAGAACTGAAAGAAAAACTTTTAGCCGGAACGACAATATCAAAATAATAGCAGCGGTGCAGACCATTTGGTTCTGCACCGCTGCTGTTATTGGAATGAATAAATAACACATTAAAACTCCTCATCCCGAATTTGCAAAGCAAGGTCCGGTTTGTTGGTAATAATAGCATTAGCCCCCTGTTGGATCATACTGCGCATCAGGTCAGGATCATCTACGGTCCAAGGGTGAACCAGAATACCGCTTTCTCGGCAGCCTTCCCAAATACCGGGATATTGCAAAGTCGAATACAACGGATGAACAGCATCCGCACCCACTGATTTGGCGTACAAATGGGGATTGACCAAGGCAATGGAATACAAAAGACCAATCCTAGCCGTCGGGTCAATCGCTCGAATCTCTGTCAATCCATAGTGATTAAAATCCGAATAAAGAATCCGTCCGGACATGCCCATATCCCGCTCCATAGCAATCAGCATGGGTTCAATTCTTTTGTAATTGTAAGAACTCGTTTTGATTTCCACGTTCACAATCATATTACTGGGACGAAGCAGTTCGTAAACCTCTGCCAGAGTGGCAATCCGGACGGGCGAATACTCCGGGTGTAGCTTTGAAAAATCATATTCCCGCAACTGAGCCAAGGTCTTTTCACAGATTTTCCCGTCTCCATCTGAAATTCGGTCCAGGCGGTCATCATGGGCAATTACAATCTGATCATCAGCCGTCAGGCGCACATCCAGTTCAATCCCATCTGCCCCCTGTTCCATTGCCAAAGCAAACGCTTTCAGCGTATTTTCCGGCGCGTAAGCACTGCTCCCCCGATGAGCCCAAATCTTAGTCTTCATTCCAAATCTCCTCAATTCCGTTCTTTATTTCCTGCCAGAAACATTTCCGCAAAGGTAATGTCATCCGGCTCGGTTACTTTTAAATTACTGCGGGCACAAACCGCCATTCGGACAGAATATCCGGCAGCACAAACCATTCCAGCATCGTCGGAAAATTCACGTCCACGGGTCTTTTGCAACGCGTCTTCATAAATTTCCCGGGAAAACACCTGCGGAGTCAAGGCGCACATCAACTGACTCCGATCCGGAGTAGAGCATATTTTTTGTTCTTCATCCACCAATTGCACGGTATCATACAACGGATGCCCAGCACAAACTGCACCGAACTCCAATGCCATGCGGTGAATCTGATCAATCTGCTCTGGTTGAATTAGCGGCCGTGCGCCGTCATGAATGCTGAAAAAACCAATTCCGGGAGAAAGAGCTTCTATTCCCTTCCGAACGGATTCGCCTCTGGTTTTCCCGCCAGAAACAACATCGACCACTTTGGAAAATCCCGCGTTGGAAATCAGAGTCCGCACTGGGGATAGGATCGACTTCCGGACCACAAGAACAATCTCATGGCAAGTACAAGCCATTTCGAAAGCACGCACCGTATAATAAAGCAGCGGACGGCCATAAATCGGATATAAAATCTTATCTCCACCGAATCGTTGACCGCTTCCGGCGGCCGGAATCACAACACCAACCCGTTTTCCGCACACATTTCCCACCCGCTTTTCTTTTTCTATTGCTATTATAGCACACATCCCAGGAAGTGTCAAGATTTCTTTCGGCTTTTTTCCTTCTTTTTTGATAAATAAAGTGTATTATTAAAAAAGATTTTACAGTCGAACGGAAAATTTCCGTACGTTGGGAAAGGAGTTGGAAATGATTCAGATTTCGCCCTCGCTTCTTGCCGCAGATTTTGCCAATTTGCAATCAGAAATTGAAAGCATCGACAATGCGGATCTGCTGCACATTGATGTAATGGACGGACACTTTGTTCCAAATCTTTCGTTCGGTCCAGATGCTGTCCGTTGCATGAAAGCATGCACCCATATTCCTCTGGATGTTCATTTAATGGTTTCCAAACCACAGAACTACATCGAAGCATTTGCAAAGGCAGGCGCGGACATCCTTGGCTTCCACGCGGAAAGCGAATGCAATATTGACAATTGTCTTCAAAAAATCTGCCAGACAGGCAAACGTCCCTCTCTGACAATCAACCCTGCCACGCCGGCAGAGACGGTTTTTCCCTATCTTGACCGACTGTATATGGTGTTGGTTATGACCGTACAACCCGGCTTCGGCGGACAGAAATGCAGGACAGAATGTTTGGACAAGGTCGCTCTACTCCGACAGGAAATTCAAAAAAGAAATCTGGAATGCCATATTGAAGTAGATGGCGGAATCACAGAAGAAAACGCTGGAGACGCTATCCGAAAAGGTGCAGACATTCTGGTCGCAGGTTCTGCGATTTTCCGTGCCAGTGATCGAAAAAGTCTGATTAGCCGTCTAAGACAGATGTAAGAAAGGAAGTATGGAATGCTATTTACCCCGGGACACGAAAAAACAGTCAAGGATGCTATTGTCAACCTGCGTACGCTTCTGATCAATCCAGAAACAGCAGTTGTTGTCAATATAGACACAATTAATGGTTTTTTTAAACAAGGAGCGCTTTCCTCGTCTCGTATGGTTGCTGTTATTCCTCAGATCCGCAAAGTAAATGAATATTTTCTCAGCAGCCGGAAGCTGTTTTTTACAGATTGGCATAAAGATGGATGCCCGGAATTTAATGCGTTTCCCGCGCACTGTGTCAGTGAAGAGGAGCAGCAGATTATCAGCGAACTGGCCCCTTTCTCCTCTACCGGAGAAATTTTTCGAAAAAATTCTACAAACGGTTTTCTCTCTATGGAATATCTGGCCTGGATGACCAAACATTGCCGACAAATTGAAAACTATATCATTGTGGGCGGAGTCACCGATATCTGCGTACTGCAATATGCCTTAACCCAGAAGGCCTATCTGAATGAAAATAACATCCGGGCAGGTATTGTCGTAGTGGAAAATGCGGTACAAACCTTTCACAGTGCGATTCACAACGGAGACGATATGCATTTTTTTGCACTCTACAATATGTTATTAAACGGAATTAAATTAGCACAAATCTGACCGTGCCGTCTGCAAAAGTGCAGAAAAAGGGAGGATAAACATGCGACGATTTTTTCACTTTTTTTACGATAATATTAAATCACAGCTCATTTTATACATATTCTCAATTTTGGCATACTGTGCAATGCCGTTGACACTTCTTTGGCGTACAGACGTAACTAAAAATATTCTTGATAATGTATTTTCAGCCGGCAATCACGGGCTTTTGCCTCGATTGCTTCTTTTTTTGATTTTAGCGCAAGTCATTCGAACATTGCTGCACTACACGGTGCGGCTGTATCACCACAATGTTTCGCAAACCATGCTACAAAATCAAAGAGAAAAGCTCTATGCAACGATACAAGCGCAGGATATGAACTTTTTTAAGTCCTCTTCTACCGGCGAACTCATGTCCCGTCTTTCAGGAGACCTAGATCTGGCAAGATACTTTATTTCAGATTTTGTTCCAGCTGGTGCAGAATGCATTGTATCTTTTCTTTCTACATTTATTTATCTTTGTTTTATCAATCTTCCGCTGACACTTTGCCTAACGGCCTGTACTCCATTCTTTTTCCTGTGCGCCCGCCTGATTGCAAAAGCAGTTCGGCCACTTTATCGGGCGATTCGAGAAAAATCAGCGGACTTAAATAAGGTTGTCCAGGAAAACATTGAAGGAAACCGTGTTGTCAAAGCTTATGCCCAGGAAATCTACGAAGTACAAAAGTTTGACGACCAGAACGACACCCTGATGGATATGCAAATCAAAACTAATAAAAAAGCGTTGAAGTACTCTACTCCCTTTGACTTTTTTGGAACACTGATGTCAGCAATTGCTTTGGTCGGCGGCGGATTCTTAGCAGTAAAAGGACAAATTACTGTTGGTGAGCTTTCCGCCTTTATTTCACTGACGTTTACTTTATCCAACCCGCTACGGGTCTGGGGAACTCTAATCAGTGACTGGCAGAGAATCACCACCTCCGTAGACCGAGTTCTTCCGATTTACGATGCAAAACCCATGATTGTTTCGCCAAAACATCCCTATAAACCGGAGAACATTATCGGAGATATTACCTTTGACCATGTAACTCTCGATTTGGAAGGTACTCGGATTTTAGATGATGTATCTTTCCAGATTCACAAGGGGGAAACTGTAGCAATTATGGGCCCCACAGGATCTGGAAAAACATTTATTATTAATTTGATCCTGCGTCTATATGATGTAACTAGCGGGAGCGTCCTGGTAGATGGTGTAGATGTACGGGAATATGATCTGGCAACCCTACGTCACTTTATAGGCGTTTCCACACAGGACGTATTTCTGTTTTCCGAAACAATTGAAGAAAATATTTGTTACGGCATACCGGAATTACCAATGCAGAATATTATTGCCGCAGCACAGCATGCTCAGGCCTATGACTTCATTAATCATACCGAATCCGGATTTGATACGATCATCGGAGAACGTGGGGTAGGATTATCCGGAGGACAAAAACAGCGTCTTGCACTGGCCCGTGCCCTGGCAATTCGCGCACCGATTTTAATTTTGGACGACACCACATCCGCTCTGGATATGGAAACCGAACATGAAATTCAACTGTGCCTGAAAGAATATTATGCCGATGTGACTCAGCTTATTGTAGCACAACGGATTTCTTCCGTCCGGTCAGCAGATCGGATTATCATCATGGATAAGGGAAAAGTTGTGCAAATAGGGGAACACAATCACTTGATTCAAACCTCTGGATATTACCGGGATATTTACTGTTTGCAGTGCGGAGGTGACAGTGATGGCCAGAAATAAATATGATATCGACGAATTATTAGAAGCCGACTTTAACAGCAAACAATTTCTGCGTGCCCTTCACTATGTAAAAAAATATGCCATATCCCTTTCAGGCGCCTTGCTACTGAGCATTCTCTCCACAGTTGCCGGACTGATCAGTCCGCTTCTTATCAGAGATATTACAGACCTATACATTCCAGCACAGGATACCCATGGCATCGTTCGTGTAGCTGTAATTTATGTGGGCATCCTGATTACAACAACTGCTTGTAATCTGTTCCGAAATTTTCTGACAAACTATGCCGGGCAGCATATTGTTCGGGATATGCGGCGAGATTTGTTTGTGCATCTGCAAAAGTTACCATTTACGTATTACGACAGCCGTCCTCACGGAAAAATTCTTGTTCGGGTCACAAACTATGTCGGAGCAGTGTCGAACTTTCTGACCTCTGGCTTGGTTAGTTTTGTTATCGATATTTTTTCCATTGCAATTATTGCAGTATTCATGTTTGCTTTGGACTGGCGGCTTACACTGGTTTCCTTGCTGGGTGTTCCGTTTATTGTTCTTACTGTAGGAATTCTCAAGCCAAAACAGCAACGAGCAAAGCGAATTTATAACAACAAAAGTTCAAACTTCCACGCCTACCTAAACGAAAGCATTATCGGCATCCGAATTACTCAGATTTTCAGCCGGGAAGATTTCAATCAGGAGATTTTTCACCGGCTGGCAACCGAAAACAAAGACAGCTGGCAGAAACGAACCCGACTGAATTTGGTGGTGTCAGCCGTAATTGATAACATTTCCATTATTTTTACCTGTTTGTTATACATAGCAGCCTCCTGGCTGATTACCGGAGGAAATCTGCAGCTGGGGGTACTGCTGGCCATGACCCGTTACTCCAGCCGCTTCTGGAACCCGATTGTTAACCTTGGGAACCTGTACAGCCAGCTGGCAGAAGTGGGTGCATACCTGGAACGGATTTTTGAGACAATGAATGAACCGGTAGACATTCAGTCCATTCCAGGTGCGGAAAAACGGCTGCTAACCGGAGAAGTCCGGTTTGATCAGGTCTGTTTTGAATATGAAAAAGGACACCGCGTACTGGATAATGTGTCATTTACCGCAAAACCAGGCGAACGCATTGCTTTGGTTGGACCAACCGGTTCGGGAAAAACTACAGTAGTAAACCTAATTTCCCGTTTTTACGATGTTACCGAAGGCACAGTTCTGATTGACGGATTAGATATCCGCAAACACGACCTCCACAGTCTCCGCTCACAAATGGGAATTATGCTGCAGGACACTTTCCTGTTTTCCGGCAGTATCCGGGACAATATCCGCTACGGAAATCTGGACGCTACAGACGAAGAAATCGAACAGGCCGCCAAAGCTGTCTGTGCCCATGATTTTATTATGCATACCACCCAAGGTTATGACACAGTGATTTCAGAGCGTGGCCAATCCCTGTCCGCCGGTCAAAGACAGTTGCTTTCCTTTGCCCGGACACTGCTCTGCAAGCCTAAAATCCTGATTTTAGACGAAGCGACCTCGACCATTGATACACAAACTGAAAAACTACTTCAGGAAGGCATCAAAGCACTTATGCACGGACGGACCTCATTTATTATTGCGCACAGACTGTCTACCATTCAAGATTGTGACCGGATTATGTACATTGAAAACGGCCGAATTATGGAAACAGGAAACCATGAAAAACTGCTTGAGCAAAAAGGCTATTACTACAGACTTTATACCTCACAGGCAACCGAAACACACTAAAAAAGGAATGTTATGAAACAAGAAAAAACTCCAATTCAAAAACTGTATGATAAAATTCCCTCTTTTTCCTGCAAGGAAGGTTGCATTGAATGCTGTGACAACCAGATTCAATTTGCACCGGAAGAAGGTCAACGCTGCGGCGGATTCCCGTTTACCTCCCGATGGTGTCCTTATATAACCGAAAAAGGTTGTTCTGTTTATCAGGACCGGCCATTTCTTTGCCGGCTTTACGCATCCAGCATCCTTCTTCCCTGCCCTTACGGATGCAAACCGGAACATCCGCTGAGCGAAAAAGAAACACGGGAACTACTGCAGCAATATTTGAAATTAAAACAGGAACAGGAGGCATCCAATGCCAGCAAATAAAATTAATACCTTTTACATCTGTTCCGAATGCGGCTTTGAAAATCCCAAATGGGCCGGACAATGTTCGGCCTGCGGTGCTTGGAATTCCTTTACCGAAGAAATAAAGCAGTCCGAAAAAACCTCCACTTCCATACAAAAAGTTCTTTCCGCCCAATCTACAGCCCACCGTCTGGAAGAAATCACTGCGGAAACTGAATTACGAAAAAAAACTGGGATTAAAGAACTGGATAGAGTTCTAGGCGGAGGAATTGTCCGGGGATCCCTGGTTCTGGTCAGCGGCGAACCGGGAATTGGAAAATCCACAATTTTGCTGCAAATGTGCATGAAAATGGGCAACGCACTCAAGATTTTGTATGTATCCGGAGAAGAATCGCCCCGGCAAATCAAGTTACGCGCTGACCGGCTGGGAAAAGGCTGCAAAAATTTGTATATTTTGGCAGAAACTGATATTTCTTCCATTTCAGCCAAAGCGGAAGAAATGTCACCGGATATTTTGGTGATTGATTCCATTCAAACCATGTATCGCGAAGATCTGACTTCCGCACCAGGCAGTGTTCCTCAGGTTCGGGAATGTACTGCAGAACTGATGCGAATTGCAAAGTCCAAAGAGCTGCCCACCTTTGTTGTCAGTCACGTTAACAAAGAAGGTGCCATCGCAGGCCCAAAGGTCATGGAACATATGGTAGACGCAGTGCTTTATTTTGAGGGAGAGCGTTCCTCCGACTACCGGATCCTACGTGCCATCAAAAACCGTTTTGGTTCTACCAATGAAATCGGTGTATTTGAAATGACCGGAACCGGTCTGACAGAAATTGATAATCCATCTGCCCTGTTTCTGCAAGACAAGCCGGAAAACAGCACTGGCATCGCTACACTCTGTGTCATGGAAGGAACTCGCCCCATTGTAGCAGAGGTACAGGCACTGGTCGCAAAAACACCCTTTCCCTCTCCCCGGCGAACATCAGTAGGATTTGACTACAATCGGCTAAATCTGCTTTTAGCCGTTTTAGAAAAACGACTAGGAATTATTTTTGCTGCTTATGATGTTTATCTCAATGTTATTGGCGGGCTTCGGTTGGATGAGCCGGCAGCAGACTTAGCGGTAGCAACTGCTCTTGCTTCAGGTGTTAAAGATTTTATAATTCCGGAAAAAACTTTGCTGATCGGTGAAGTTGGATTAGCGGGAGAACTCCGAGCAGTTTCTGGAATTGAAAAGCGTTTGACAGAAGCCTATAATTTAGGGTTTACAAGATGTATTATTCCCCTAAGAAACCATCCAAAAACCGAAATTCCCATAGAAGTTGTACGGGCAGCTTCCCTACGGGAAGCATTTAATAAACTATAAAAACAAAGCATTTCCGTTTAACCGAAGTGCGATAACGAAGTATTTATGTAGTGTGGCTGTATAGCGAAAGCTATGCCGCCATTCTGCGTTGTTAAGCTGTTTTCTTCTTTCGATTTTTCATACCGAGTCTGCCGTCGAGAGCAGCACATTCCTCATTGGAGATATTGATAATTCCAACAGCCTTGTAGTAAATTTCAATCTTTTGTTTTCTGTGTCCATTGCTCTTATCGGGTGCGTGGACTGCAATTTTGTCAATGAGATTGTTTAGATGATTTCATAAGGTTTTTTAGAAATGCCGCCCACTTTATTGCAGGCGGCAAGGTTGTATTATTTAATTTTTTCTATTGGTATCTACATTTACATTTCGTTCGGATTTAGGCTGCTAATGATAAACTGCAAGTTCAGGTGTATTTTTTAATTGAAATCCCATATCAGGCATCCATTCGATCAAAATTTGGAAGATCAAAATAATCGCAAATGGGACTTTCACATCCTTCGTTTCAAAAATTACATAAGTGCCTTGGGGAACAATTATGTTTTTTAACCTCAAATCTTCAACAAAATCAACACCTGTAACTGATTTGTTATAAGATTATCTCTTTCCCAACTATCTAACAAATAACAGTAATAATAGTCATAACCTTCATCTGTGATATTGGTAATAACGCAATGTGCATCAATGTTTCTTGATGCTCCACAAAGAAACCATTGTTTGCCTCTTGTTGTTATAAAAAGTTATTCTTCTTGCTGCTCTCTTTCTTTACCGTAGGGAGCGCCGGTAAAATGTTTTTTATATCCCGTTAAAATCCTTTCCGGCTTTTCTTCGATTCTGTAATTCATTAATTTACCGCTTTCCAAAGATATTTTAAGAATAAGACGGGAGATGGATTTCAGTTTGCGACCATTCATACGTGCTGACGAAGGTGTTACACCGTGAAACACCTTAATATCTGTGGTAGCTAATTTGCTTCCCGCAAGCGACAATCTGCGATTTCGTATATACTCGCCAACAGCAACCCCACACAAGATACTAAATAGCCGCTGAAAATGATATGTTGATGAGAAACTTTGCTCTGCAACAATATTGTAATCAATCACTTCCGTTAAATGATTTTCTATATAGTCAATAGCGTTTTGTATTCCAGTTATCCAATCCATTGTATCCCTCCTTATCTGCCAATATTCTATCAAAAGGTGATTTGATTTGCCCGATAATTTGTGCTAAGTGTTGTCGGGGTGTTTTTTTGCAATAAAGATATGTGCAAATTCAGTTTCGTACTGTTCAATCAATAATAAGCCTGAATTTTTGATATAAGATTTTATTTCCGAAGGTGTATCCGAAAATACTATGGTTTATTGCTTTCTGCTTTTTCTCAATGTGCATAAGGTTAAAGAGGAATATATAATATCGAAAGAATGAGAAATATCGAGTGTTAGAAAATCTCCGCAAAGTAGCTTTACATTATTCTGTTCAGAGAGATTTTTTTTGATCGCTCTATGGTTTTAGGAGAAATATCAACACCATAAAACTTATCACATAAGGAAGCGACACAAACCGCAAGACGACCTGTTCCCACATCGATTTCAAGAACCAATTTATCTTTATCAAGTTCCATTTTGTCAATAAAGGATTTTCCGGCCCATTTATCCATATAATCCTGCAAAGGCATTGAATCGTGAACGGGATCGTTTTTTTTCATCAATAAGAAAGTCGTAGTGTCGAATAATTTCGTTGATTTTATCCTCTCAAAAATCGTTTGTAATTTAAGTAATTTATATCGTTATTCACGATTTCTATTGCCCCGCTGCGGATGTTATTCATCCGAGCAACTTACTCCATTTGATTATCCGCTTCGATCGGTCAATATCAGCAAGGTAACTTAACTTGCCGCTTTTCAGCAGATTGTAATAAAGAACTTTATGATGTTATTTCAGATACCATGCGTGCCGCTGTGCCCATACACCAATCGGTTGATTTCATTGCAGTTTCCTCCAAATATAATTTTTAGATTTTCTGCAATATACCGTACCGACTGTCTTTACAACTTGTTTTCAAAACCTTCGTTACGGCATCTCATCACCATTCGGAAAGGCTTTGTTTTTTACGTTTCTGTTCACGTAAAGACCGAAAAAAATCCTGCAGCAGAGTACGACACTCTTCTTCCAACAAGCCTCCATTCACCTCCGGGTGATGATTCAGCGGCAGCTGATTCAAATCGCATACACTTCCAAAAGCACCGGCTTTAGGATCCCAGGCACCGATATAAACCCTGCGAATACGTGCGTTGACAATCGCGCCTGCACACATAGGACAAGGTTCCAAGGTTACATATAAATCACAATTCTGCAGTCGCCATCCGCCCAACCGTTTACAGGCCCGATGCAGAGCAATTAATTCCGCATGACACAGCGCATCCCGATTGGTTTCCCGCCGGTTGTACCCCCCGGCAATCAGTTTTCCGTCTTGAACAACAACGGCACCAACCGGAACTTCTCCCAATTTTTCAGCTTTTTTTGCCCGCAAAATCGCCTGTTGCATCCAGTATTTTGCATTCATACAATCACCGCGCCGTACCGGCGTATCCAGCGTTCTGCACCCTCCTCGGACAAAGAACCTAAAGGATGCAGCAAAAGAATTCCTCCGTATTCAGCAGCCGCATGCTCCAATAAATCAGAAGAACGAGATGTCAAACAAAGAGGGCAATCCAATTGCATCTGTTGTTTTAAGAAGCAATCTAGATCTAAAGAATGCTTCAAAATCACCTGAGCAATACTTCCGGAATTTCGGCGGAATTCTGAAACCTTCCGCAAAGCGGAATAAATTGAAACAGGCGGCAATAGCGTCAGGGAATACGGTAATGGAAAAAAGGAACGGACTGATGCGCAATGAAACATCTGTGTTGTTCGGCACAATTCGCTATTGGCATCAAATAAATGCTCATATGCTTCCCACGGAGCCAGACTGGAACAAACAGAGGAAACTGCGGCTCCGACGCCGTACTGTGCCAAATGTGTCCAATCGGCATCGTTCTCGGGTGCTACACCCAAATAAGTTTCACAAACCGTTTGGCAGGAAGCAAGCATCGTTTCCAATCCATCTCCAGAAAACCCAATAACCTCGGCACCCACTTTTTGCAAAACAGCAACACAAGCTTCTGGAGCACTATCAGAAAAACCAGAAGAAAAAAAGCACCACACTGGAAGAGAATACCGCTCTTTAAAAGTAATTACCCGCTTCCGTGCTTCAGAAAGTGAAGTCTGAAAATCCAGAAAAATTCCATCCCAAAGGTCAGGCTCCAAATCAGAAACTAAGGTAGAACAATGAAACAGAGCAGGTACTTTTCTTTGCATCAGCAAAGTTCTTGCCTCCAGAGAAAGAGCGGCAGAGGGTAAACAGGGAGATACCCACACCTTCTCAGAAGACACTCCAGGCAATTTTCGCAGCGCGTCTTCCAGCGAAAGCCCTTCGTCGGCAGGCCTTGCAATTAGAGGATAAGTTAGCTGCATACTGAAAAACTACCTTTCTCGGCTGAGGGGCAAACATTCAGCGTCATTTCATTTTCTACTGAAAGCATCCGATCATAGGCAATATTGTATTGCAAAGAAAGCCGCCCGCCCCGCTCATTCATGGTCGAATGAATCCAGCCGGCTGTC
Organism: uncultured Clostridia bacterium; assembly: GCA_944386295.1. GTDB lineage: Bacteria > Bacillota > Clostridia > Oscillospirales > UBA644 > CALXAO01. Next base: position 58,716 of record CALXAO010000027.1, read on the forward strand.
AAGGTTACACAGGAGTTATCATCATCGGACAGATAATGAACCTTCGGTCCCCGTTCCAGTACAAAGGACACCGGATTCCCTTCTCCGACAGCAAAAATCCGAACCCTGTCCTGTCCGAGAATTCGAATTTGAACTCGTTCGCTGTTCCTTCCCAAAGGCGCCTCACCTTCAAATTCCACACAAATCTCGTCGCCTTCTCGCCAACAGGCGCCATAGGTCAATAGAGAAGAAAGTTCTTCTCCGTCCCGCAAAGCAGAAAGTTCTATTACCGCATCTTTCATCCGATTTCCACCTTTCGAACCTTACCCTCCAAATTGCTGTTGAGAAACATCCCTGCCAATTGTGTAAAATGATCCACCTCATCGGTCACAAAATACAAATGTTCCGTCGCAAACGGTTTCTGTGTTTGCAAGTTCTGTCGATACAGAACATTGGCCAATTCCAGCGCACCTTCCCTGCCGGAATCAACTAAAACAACATTTTCTCCAAAAATCTCCCCCAACAGCGGACGCAGCAAAGGATAATGCGTACAACCCAAAATAACCGTATCCACGCCAGCTTCCCGCAAAAGCGCTGTATAATCCAACGCAACCGAATAGGCAATGGACTCCCGCCCCACATATCCGTTTTCTACCAAAGGAACAAACAAAGGACAGGAACGGCTGATAACTTCCACCGGTCGCAAACTCCGGATTTCCGCTTCATAGGCGCCACTCTGAATAGTGGCTGCTGTGCCTAAAATCCCTATTTTCCCGTTCCGGGTAGCTTTGGCTGCAGCCTGAGCAGCGGGAGAAACAACACCAATCACAGGAACATCTGTCATAGTACGAAGATCTTCCAAGGCTACCGCGCTCATAGTTCCGCAGGCCACTAAAACAGCTTTGGGTTCATATTGCAGTAAAAACTCCAGATCTTGCCGAGCAAACCGACGAATTAAATCTACTGACCGTGTTCCGTAAGGAACCCGGGCCGTATCACCGAAATAAACAATATTTTCTCTAGGCAACACCGAAAACAATTCTCGAACCGCAGTCAAGCCACCCAACCCAGAATCAAATACGGCAATCCGATCTTTGATCAATATCAACGCACTCCTTCCATAGGCGTCCAAACGCCGCATATCACCCGTTCTACACCGCTGTAATCCTGAACTTTTCGAATTCCGGAATATCCGGCCCTGGCCATCATTCCAGCAATCACATCCCCTTGTCCCCAGCCGCATTCAAACAACAATCGGCCTTCCGGACACAGATGCTCGGAAAAATGGGATAAAATTTCCCGATAAAACAACAACCCATCTGGACCGCCATCCAAAGCCTGCCGAGGCTCTTTCTGGACATCTTCCGGCAAAAAGGGCAATTCTCCGCAAGGAATATAAGGGGGATTAGAAACAATCATATCAAATACGCTGTCCACAGACGAATTCAAAACATCCTGACAAAGAATTTTTACATTTCCACCAAGCCGTGCCGCATTCTTCTGCAAATAAAACAAAGCTTGCGGACTCTTTTCCAACAAAACCACTTCCGCCCCGGTCTCTGCCGCCAAAGTCAGCCCAATACAGCCAGACCCGGCACAAAGATCCAATACCCGCTGTGAACCTTGCAAGGTTTCCA
>CALXAO010000028.1 GCA_944386295.1 uncultured Clostridia bacterium
CGGTTCTGTGAGGGGCAGTAGGCAATCCCTTCACAGCAGAAATATTGTGAAAGGAGTGTCGAGACTGTCTACTCGACGATGAGAAATGACGGGGAAGAACGCTTTTTGAAGTTTATTTCTTGGAATACTACATCCGATGAACGTAGCGAAAGCTGTCCCAGCACAGAACGGCAAAAATATCTGGGACGAGAAATGAAGGAATTTGGAATTCAGGATGCGGAAATGGACAGCTACGGTTATGTATACGGTTGTTTCATTGGTTGGGGGACGGACCGGTTTGATTTAAAGCGATTTGATACCTCCTATGCGTATACCGTAGACGGCGGTGCTTTGGGTGAATTGGAATATGAAAATTTTAACACGGCTTCCGGACCTGTGACAGCTTATGGAATCAATGCGCATCCCGGTTCTGCAAAAAATAAAATGAAGCCTTCCTTGCTGATTGCTATAGAATCACTCTATGCTTCCGCCGGAAGAAATCCCGGCCAAAACCGAAGGCTACGAAGGTTTTTTCCATCTAAGCCTCTTGCGAGGCAAAGTGGAACAGACGGCGATGGCTTATCTGATCCGGACCCATGACCGGGGCGTTTTTTGTTTTCTGAAATTAGTTTCTGTCTGAATCGGGAAGTACGGAGAGAGTACAGTGGAGCTTGTTTGCCGGGATAGTTATTATAATATGAAAGAAAAAATTCTTTTCCATATGGAAATTGTCCGTGCCGCGGAACGGGCTATGCGCCGGGAAGGGTTGGAACCGAAGATTTTGAAGAATTTGCTGACGGATTCCCTTATTATAAAAGAACCGACAGGATATCCTGTCGGTTCTTCAAATATATTTTTCCGCGCAGACAAAGATTCGGTCTTTTCTGCTTTTTCCGCCGATTTCCTGAATTCGAATTTTCCCCTTTCCCCGCAGGGAAATCCGGTCGCCTGCACATACTTCCGTATCCGGTTCCTCTTCTGTATTCCAGTTTTTTTGTACCAATCCCCGGCGAATGGCGTCCGCTGCCTTGGTCCGAGATATCCGAAATCCTTCCGCGGTTATGCTATCCAGCCGAAGGGAGGCGACGGTAAAAACAAAGGACTGGGTGACTGGCGGCGGGATCCGATCGGTGGCAACCTCTTCCCATTGGACGGCAGCCCGGCCAATTCGGTGAATTTCCCGAAGCAGGTATTCTGCCATAGCTGCTTCACACAGCAGCACCGGCTCCGGAAGGGAGGTAATAATATCTCCGATTCGGTTCCGGTGAATTCCGTTTCCGGTCAGCGTCCCCAGAATTTCCCGATGGGAAGGAGGTGTGTCCCCGGTGCGGATTTTCAGTCCTCGGATCGGCGCTGGCGGAGGGTTTTCTCCGGTATGAAAGCAGGCCATGCGCCGTTCCGCTTCCGGATAGCCTCCGTAAAATGTCAGCAACACCTGCTCCGGCAATTTTACTTGCCGAAGCAGGTGTTGCTCTGACGGAGATAGGAATCCGGAAAAGGTGGCTGTACGGTATTGGGCAGCTTTTGCCAAATCTGCTGCCTTTGCCAGGAGCAGTTGTTTTTCAGTCAAACAGATCCCTCCCAGAAAAAGATTCCTTTGCCGCTGCCCGGAGCATTCCCCTGCTTGAGCCAGGACAGATAGGCCCGCTGCAGAGAAGTATCCGCGGGAAGCTTGTTTAAGTTTTCCGGGCAGTATTCCTGTCCAAAAATCCGCCATAAGTCTCCGCCTGTGCTTTCCTTGGATTCCACAATGTCATAATCCTTCATAAAGGTCAGAATACGGGAATTCCCGGGCAAAAAGTCATAGTGCCGCGGATAAAGCAGCCAAGAATGGCAGAAGAATACAATGGGTCTGCCGTTAAATTCTTTTTGGTAAAAAGAAGCGGCTTTGCGGTAGGAATCTATGCAGAGGGTATGGTCCAGGGGCCCACAGGAAGGAATATGAACATTGAGAGCTGTTTCTCCTTCCTGAACGGTTTTTCCGTTTTTTTCATAAGAAAACGGGCATGGGATAGTTTCAAATTGCAGCCGTCCTAGGGCAAACCGGGTCAGCTGATAGAACCGGGGATACCATCCGGCTACAAAAGTCCCCCACACGTCTTTGACCTTTTTGCATTCCAACAGTTTCCATTTTAGGTCAGAAAAGGTGTCGTGAAAAATTTCATCGGAAATCCCTTGTTTCCGGTACAGAGTGTGGGCATGATCGGTCATGCAAGCCAAAAGCAGGAATACGGTCGTATATCCGGAAATTCCGCACAGGTCACCGCAGTCTGTTCCCGCGTGAATTAACTTGGAATAATCTTCCACGCGGTCAGTTTCATAGTCATTCAGCAAGGTTAAAAACTGTTTTTGGGCTGATGGTGACGCTTCCACAGCGTTCCACCCCTGCAAAAGTGCTTCTATGGCTGGCTGGGGATAATCAAATTCTCGGCAAAAATTTTCGATTCGTTGTCTCATTTTTCTTTTGTCGCTTTTTGAATTTCCCGATTCAGACGCTCCCGGAAATGCAGCAGCCAGGCGGCGTCCCGGGGATAGCTTTGGAAGGTAATAGGTTCAATTCCCTCTTCCATCAGTGCCATCACATGGGCTCTTCCGTACAGTTTTTCGCACAGTTTCATGGCACGCAGATCCTGTAATGCCTGGGCAAAAACCACAATTCGCAGCGATTCCCAGGCGGTACCGTCAGGGGCCGGATAAACCGAATAGGTATCTCCGGAGGGGGCAAAAAATTCACCGTCAGAGCACAGGAAGGGATTGATAGGTGCGATGGAAAACTGATTAAAATAGAAGTTATACCCCCATTGGAGGAATCCCTTAATGTCATATTTGTAGAACTGTGTTCCAATGATACGGTTCCGGGCAGAAGGCATGGCAAAGAAACGGTTGGAAACATTTACTGCCTGAGAAACACAGTAATAGGTCCACAAATCCGGTACTTTGTGTTCCAGGAAAGGTTCAATATGATTGTTGCTGGGAATCGGATGCGTAACAATTCCTTGCTCATAAAAGGCATAGGTTGACAGGGCATCCATAATAATGCAGTCTTCCAGCAGATCGCTGATCTGTTCTCGGCAGGCTTTGTATTGCTCCAGATGTTTTTCATTAGGTTCATCGGAAATATGGTAAAAACATCGGTTATCGGCATTCTTGGTTTTCAGGAATGCCCGCAGTTCCGGAATAAAGGTTCGCAAGAAAGTCCGGTATTCCTCACCCAGAGCATCGGTTTCCCAGCCGAACAGACGTTTGTATTCTCCGTCTACCGTTGCCATGACCTTTGGTGCGTGCTCGGCGCCCCATTGGGTATAAAAATGGGAGATTTCCAGATATTGGATGCCAACCTTGTCACAAAGATCGATCCAGCGGTTCAGCAGCGTAAAATCAAAGGAATACCGACCGCTGTTCCGGGTAACGCCTACCAGCTGGGTAGTGGGCCGTTCACTGCCTACCGCCGTGTCTAGCGGGGGAGTAAAAACTGGGGTCAAAATAGTATTGATTCCGTTTTTAACTGCGGTTTTCATGAAGTTTTCAATGATTCGCCAGTGCTCTTCATCAAATGCTTTGGTCCTGTAATATACCTGAAGGCAGTCGCAGTAAAACCATTGGGTGACGGCAATATCCTGGGCCGGCAGTTCCGCGTCGATTACCTCGATATCAAATCGGCCTTCGGCTATCAGGTTGTCCGCGCCATCGACAAACGAATAGTGGATGGGATAGGTCCCGGCGTCCGGTGGTGTGGTAAATTCAATATCTACCCAAACGGAACGCAGAAGGTCTGTGACCAGATACAGTTTTTCATTTTCCCGCAGCGGAACCAATAAATCTGGATAGAGTCCCGGCGCCGTGCGCAGATAATCGCTGTCGTGCCTTTTTTTTAGAACCGGAAACAGGGACGGAATCGCTTCCACCCGCCGGAAAGACAGGGCAGAGGCGATGGGGGAATCCACGCGCAGATAAATAGGCTTTTTATCGTCGATCAGTTCGGTTTCGTCATAAATAATCTGAAAGCTGTAACGTTCGTTTTTTAGCATTGACGCTTGATTCAGTTCTGGCTTGCTGACAACTGTTTCATCTGGAAAACATTTTTCCAGTGCGGATACGGTTTTGATTCTCATGAAAGAATGCTCCTTTCTGGGCGGACCGAAGCCTCACCCTGCCAAAGACTTATTTATTTATTATGATACAATAGGCAGGGCAAAAAAGGAATACATTTTTTGAGCTAAAAAGTATATTTTTGAAAACAAATTCCGGGGCCGATGAAGGTCCCGGAAAAATTGGATGGGAAAAAATCAGTTATTTTCGCATCCGTTGTGTTGCGGTGGGAAAAACTGATCCAAAGGGAATTCCATTTTGCTGAATAGTCCGCAGGGGTCATCCTCTGTGGGGGTGCAGCATTCTTTTTCGGGGATGCAGAAGTCACAGGCAGGGATGAGCAGCTGGACCTCGCGCATAAGCCTGACGATGGAAAACATTCCCAGGGTCACAAAAAGCTGTCTGGCCGAATCGTTGTCGCAAAGTACGGAATCGAAGCAGGAGCTTATGTAACGGGGAATGGAATTGACATCGATAGCGCCGCATCCGCAGCAGCAATTTTCACATGGGTCTACTAGCTTTGCGGAAAGGACAATGGGATCCAGTACTTCTACGGTTGCGCGGGGACGGTTGCTGCGAACCTCCAGATTGTTGTCCGGTCCCTGGGGCGCGTATTCCGAAGAGAAGATTTTGGCGTTTCCTTCGCTACCGTAGAGAATGACTTTTTTGTTGAAGGAGCTAAGGCCTTCAATCCGCTGTGGACGCCCCGTGCCCAAAAAGACGTCGAAAGAGCTGCGGATAAAGAAAGTGATGTCTACGGTGTAGAAGCCATTGTTGTAGGTCAGAGGCTCTACGTCAATATAGGCCCATAAAAGCTCTGCCTTACCGGGTTTGACGCTGACTGCGTTATCTAACAAAGCTTGACTTTCATCTGACACATATACACGCAGGTCTAACATACAGTCCCGGTCTTTGCAGCAGTCATAGATTCGGTCTACATTTACGCAAACCGCTTCTCGGAATTCTCCGCTGCCGCTGCTGCTGTTATTGGTTCTGTTTGTCGGCATGTTTGTTGTTTCCTCCCAAATTATATTTGCGGTTCCGGACAGTCTCACAACCGAGGAAGTCCGGCCGCTTCATTATCCATCATATGCTTTGGAAGAGAAAAGGTGAAAAGAAACGGCGGAAAGAGGGCTTCTCTTTCCGCCAAAATCAGTTATTTTTTCCGCGCCTTCCGCTGAATGAATTTGACCAGTTCCACAATGGGAATCATGGTAAAGGCCAGCGCCATGGCAACGCCGTATTCCATTAGGGAAATTTCAGTGAAATCAAAAATCCGTGCCAAGGGAGGAATATAAATGACAGCGGTTGTTGCAATCAGGGACAAAAGCATCGCGCCGTAAAGGTACTTGTTGTACCCCTTCATACTAAATACCGATTGCCGCTGAGAGCGCATGTTGAAGGAATGGAAAATTTCCGCCATAGACATGGTCAGGAACGCCATAGTGGTGCCGTCGGGGCTTTGGGTGATTTCCCACACGCCGCTTTCTATAAAGTGTCCAATAAAATAGGACGCAATGGTTAGGATGGAAACCAGCAGACCTTGGTATACAACATCGAAACCGATACCGCCGGAAAAAATTCCGTCTTTGGAATTACGGGGCTTGCGTCGCATAATGTCCGGTTCGCTCCGTTCCATGCCAAGGGCAAGAGCCGGGAAACAGTCGGTAATCAGATTGATCCATAGAATATGGGTAGGTTTCAGAATCGTAAAGCCCAGCAAGGTAGCTGTAAAGATGGAAATAACCTCGCTGTGGTTGGATGACAACAGAAATTGGATAGATTTTCGAATGTTGTCGTAAATGCGACGCCCTTCTTCAACTGCGGATACAATGGTGGAGAAATTGTCATCGGCCAGAATCATGTCCGCCACATTTTTGGTTACATCGGTTCCTGTAATTCCCATGCCGATACCAATGTCTGCCGATTTGATGGACGGGGCATCGTTAACGCCGTCTCCGGTCATGGCCGTAACCTTACCTTTTGCTTTCCAAGCTTTGACAATACGGACCTTGTGTTCCGGCTGCACCCGAGCGTAGACCGAAAATTGCTCGATTTTCCGGGGCAATTCACTGTCAGAAATTTCATCCAGCTGAGAACCGGTAATGGCCTGGGCGGCATCGGTGATAATCCCTAGCTCCTTTGCGATGGCAATGGCGGTATCGATGTGGTCTCCGGTGATCATGATCGGACGGATTCCGGAGGTTTTACACTTTTCGATGGCTGCTTTGACTTCTGGACGGACCGGGTCGATCATGCCGGTCAGTCCTACAAAAATCAAATCATTTTCCAGAATGGCCGGCTCATAAGCAGCCGGAGGAACGGTGTAATTTTTACGGGCCAGGGCAAGTACGCGAAGTGCACGGTTTGCCATGGCTTTGTTTTGCTCCAGAATTTCGTTCCGCAGGGAATCGGTCATGGGAACGGCTTTGCCGTTGATCAGAGCAGAGGTACAGCGTTTGAGCAGTTCGTCCGGTGCTCCTTTGGTGTACTGAATAATTTCTCCGGTTTTGGTCTTATGCACAGTAGACATCATTTTCCGCCCCGAATCAAAGGGCGCTTCCCCGATTCTGGGATAGGATTCTTTCAGCTGAGGTTTTGGTAGTCCGACCTTATGCGCATAGTTGACTAAGGCGCATTCGGTTGGTTCTCCCTCTGCGTCTCCCGACGTGTTTTCCTCTGCGTCACTGCACAGGGCCATACCTGTAGCCAGCAACGCTTCGTTGCCGTAATGGTCCACTACCGTCATTTTATTCTGGGTCAGGGTTCCTGTTTTGTCGGAGCAGATAATCTGGGTACAGCCCAGAGTTTCCACGGCGGTCAGTTTCCGGATCACTGCGTTTTGTTTTGACATTTTGGTGACGCCAATGGAAAGTACGATGGTTACCACAGTTGCCAATCCTTCCGGAATGGCAGCCACGGCAAGACTGACAGCAATCATAAAGGTATTCAGTACTGTGCCGCCGCTGAAATCGCCCTCTTTTAGCAGAGTAAAGAAAAAGATGAACGCACAAATTCCGAGAACCAGTACTGTCAAGATTTTGCTGAGTTGGGCCAGCTTTTTCTGCAGAGGTGTCTGTTCATCCTGCGCTTGAGCCAGGGCGTCCGCAATCTTGCCCATTTCAGTGTCCATGCCAGTGGCAACTACCACCGCGCGTCCCCGCCCGTAAACTACGACGCTTCCCATATAAGCCATATTTTTTCGGTCGCCTAGCGGGCAGTCCTTACCTTTCTGCGGCAAGGTTTCGGAAATTTTGGTAACGGGGGTAGATTCCCCGGTTAGAGCGGCTTCTTCTACCTTCAGAGACGCGCTTTCCAGAATCCGTACATCGGCCGGAACAGAATCCCCGGCTTCCAGCAAAACAATATCTCCGACTACCAGGTCTTCACTTTTAATATGCATCAACTCGCCGTTCCGAATGACCTTGGATGTGGCGGAAGACATTTCCTTCAGCGCTTCTAAGGCTTTTTCTGCCTTGCTTTCCTGCAAAACACCCAAAACAGCATTGACAATAACTACAAAAAGAATGACAAATACGTCTGCAAAGGATTCGTTAGAGATTGCAGACGTAATGGCGGACACAATAGCTGCGGCAATAAGAATCAGTGTCATAGGATCCTTGAGCTGATTCAAAAAACGCACGATCAGAGACGTCTTTTTTCCTTCTGCCAGTTTGTTCTTGCCCTGTTCCTGTCCCCGTTTTTCTGCTTCGGCGGAGGTTAGACCCCTCTCGGAGGAATTGGTGTGGGACAAGACTGCGGAGATCGGTTCAAAATAGTGCTTCATTCCGTTTCCCTTTCCTTAATAAAATATGGAGTAAAAAAACTTTTGCAACACTTGAAGGTGCTACAAAAGTCTTGCTACATGAACATGCCTGACCTCGGGTAAAAACCGTATTGACGACATCAGGACGTTTTTCCGTTTTACAAAAAAACGTAAGCTACTCCCTTTTTGTGGAAATATTATAGCACAAAAAAAAACATTTGTCAAGTGTTTTGCGGAAAATTTTGAAAACACGAAAATAGTACTTGAAAAAAACAAGAAATTGTGTTATAGTATAATACAATAAATATTATTTTATGCTTAGTTTTATATTCTAGCAGCTTTTGCCGTACGGACAATTTTATTATACTTATGAGAGGAAAGATTTATTCGGATGGAGAAGAATCTTGAACCGCAGAAATTGCTAACCGAGCCTCTGCTGGTCTGGTATCGGGCCAATGCTAGGGATCTTCCCTGGCGGAAGCATCCGACGCCTTACCGTGTCTGGATTTCGGAAATCATGCTTCAGCAGACCCGGGTCAGCGCGGTAATTGAATCTTATCAGCGGTTCTTGGCAGTGCTCCCTACGGTAGATGCGTTGGCGGCGTGTGAGGAAGATCGCTTGATGAAACTTTGGCAAGGGTTGGGGTATTATAGCCGGGCCAGGAATCTGCAGAAAGGTGCCCGACAGATTTTGGAACGGTTTGGCGGGCGATTTCCCGATACCTATGAAGATATCCGGTCTCTGAGCGGTGTGGGAGACTATACGGCGGGAGCGATTGGTTCAATTGCCTTTGGACTTCCTGTTCCTGCGGTGGATGGAAATGTGCTGCGGGTCTTTTCTCGGATTTTGGCCGATGGATCCGATATTGCCGCAGACAGCACCAAACAACGTTACCGGCAGATGCTTCAAACTTTGATTCCGGTGCACAGTCCGGGGGACTACAATCAAGCACTGATGGAATTGGGAGCTACTGTTTGTCTTCCCAACGGTGCTCCTCTCTGCAAACAGTGTCCCGCTCGGAATTTTTGCCGGGCTTCCCTGGAGGGTATGACCGATTGTTTCCCGGTCAAAACGCCGCAGAAAAACCGTAAGATCCTGCAAAGGGAAATTTTGTTTCTGTTTGGTCCCCGGGGGGTTGCTCTGCGTCGCCGTCCGGAAAAGGGATTGCTTGCCGGATTGTGGGAATACCCGGGCACTGAAGGTTCGGTAGAAGAGGAATTTGGTCCTTTGCTGGGGGAAGAGGAAGTTTCTTTCGGAAAGGGAAAACATATTTTTTCTCACATC
>CALXAO010000029.1 GCA_944386295.1 uncultured Clostridia bacterium
CCTAAGCTTGCTCGAACGGAATGGTATTCCTTACGGTCGTTACTCTCTTGGTGAGCTTCCCGAAAGCGAAATGAAAGAAATTAGGATTTTTGATACTCTCCCTTCCGATCTTACATATCCGCAGACATCGCCCAAGCTGTATGCAGAAGCGGAAAAGCTATTGAAAAGAATGAATGCTCATATAGAGAATTGCACTCAGACCTCTTGAAAAAACTAAACTTTTATGCTATAATATTAGTGTTCGAGTGGACAACCACCCGACACAACTTTTCTGACCAACCTCTGTTTGTTCGCTCTGAACACCGCTTTTTCGTGGCAACGATCACGATAGCCGTGGCAACAGAATGGCAACAAAAAATCGGATAGCCTGTGCTTCTCCGATAATACAAATAATGAGGATACCCACAGCTAAATTTCCTAAACAAATCCGTTTAAGATTAAGCTTTAGGGAGCAAGTGGGAATAATTATCATTGGGAAAAGACAAGATAATTCTTCAGGCAAAGCAACCACCACAAGCAGAAGATATCAAGAAGGTGTTTGTGGATTCGATAAATAAATCATTTCTTAATGTTCATTTCGAACATTATGGAAGAAGGTTTTATGGTTATATTCATATCAGTAATATCAAAGATGAATCTATTGATGATTTATTTGAATTATTAAAAAAGGTGATGTTTTATCCGCAAGAATTGTAGAGTATGATGAAAAGCATTCAAAGTAGTCGCTAGTTGCAATTAAAAATGATTTTTAGTGAGAAAGAACAACATTTTGGCAACAGGAAATCAGTAAGCCAGAATAAAAAATGTAATTGAAGTAAAAAAAGGCGTGCATAGGTGTTAAACAAATATAGTTAAGAATAACGAAGAACACGTCGAATTCGGATAAAATGGCATATTACTGTCCTTGTTTCTGAAAAGGGCCGCAGATCTCTTTTCCAATGCCAAAATCCTTTCAACGAAGGAAAATCCTTATAACCCCGTATTTTGCCCGCAAACAGCAATACAATTGATCCTGAACAACTTCATGATCTGCAGAATGTTTTTTTGTATTTTTTTGATCTCAAAACCATAACCCTATTTTTCTTTCAAATATAACTCACGGCCCACGGGAATTCCCATGGGCCATTTTTTTCAACAATCCAAACACAACGGAATCGAAGAATCCGGATGCAGTGTATCGGGGGTAACCACGCAATCATAAACGAAAACCTCCACCCCGGCATCCACAGCCTCCCGAAGGCCATCGGCAAAGGCAGGATGGGTAACTCGGTTCGGAGCAAATACATGGATTCCTTTCATCTGTACCAAAAATAATATACAGGCTCGGTATCCCTCTTTTCTGCAGCGAATTAGTTCCCGCAAATGCTTCACGCCGCGATCGGTGGGCGCGTCTGGAAATAAGGCAACCCCACCGGATTCCAGTGTAACGCCCTTGACTTCTAAAAAGATTTGTGACGAGGGCGTTTTCAAAAAAAAGTCAAACCGGGAAGCTCCGAAGGAGCATTCCGGGCGCACCTGCACCAAAGGACCAAACAAACAGTCAAACAGTTCCGGCGCAACACGATTCGGAGCTTGGCTGTCCAAATTAATCAGTCGGGCACCTTTACGGACGGCAATCAAGTCATAGGATGTCTTTCGACATGATGTAGAATCCACCTTTTCCAGATACACCAAAGCCCCGGGGATCAAAAGTTCCTTGCACCGTCCAGTATTTTTCACATGACAAACCACCCGTTGGCCATCCAATAAAATATGCGAGATAAACCGATTGGGCCGGGACAAAAAAATCCCGGACAAAATAGTATTGTAATTCATACTTTTTTTCCGTTCGACAATATCCAGTAAGCCTCCGCAGGATTATTCACCGTCAAGCAAAGCTGCTCCATGGGGCAAAGACCGGTTCCGTCCCGATCGCGAATCCGCTCTACCGTCTGTTCCGCAACAAAAGAAATTCCCGTCCGGCGAAATACCTCAGCCGCAGGGACAGACAAAATCTCGGTCCAGACTTCCCGGACCCCACCGAAGACCATCAGGAGCGCCGCAGCTTTCCCAATCACACGGTCAGCAACAGAACACCCCCGGATAGAATTTGAATCCGCCTGAAGACAAGAGAGCAACGGTCCAATGCCTCTTCCCTGAAAGGTACGGACGATGTCTTCCGAAACCAGAACAAGCGACGCTTTCTGTTTCAAAAAAATAGTCCGTGCGAGTACACAGTCCGGATGCATCAGAATTTTCCTGCCTTTCTCAGAACATAAAGCAACAATGGAATAAAAATCAATTGAATCAAAATTCCAGGCAACCCCGTCACCACTGCAGTCAAAGCAGCCGCTATTCCGCCGCAGGGAATATGAAACAACCCGGCAGCAATCCATAACGCCAGTGCATAAATAGCCCGTCCGCCTGCCATAGCAGAAAGCAGCGACAGCACTCCTCCCCAAACTCGGAAACGTTCCAACCGAAGCCTGCGAAAAAACAGTCCAGACAGCAATCCGTAACTGGCCAATTCTAAAACCATAAACGGCATTCGAGCCGGTGATGGCATAGAAAAGAAAAGACTACTCAGCAAGGGCGTCAGAATTCCGTTCAAAAAGCCAAATACTGGCCCCAGAAAAAATCCGGAAAACAGCACAGGAATATGCATGGGAAGGAAAATCGCACCTGCGTTTGGAATCCCAGTAAAATGAAAGACTTGAGGGAGCAAAATACCAATTGCAAGCAAAAGCCCCCCGTATGTCAATTTTCGAGTTCGGATCACTTTCCAATATGTTCCTCATACAGAGCCTGAATCCGAATCATTTCTTCGGGAATCCGAATTCCCTGTGGACAGTGGGTCATACAAACGCAGCAAGAAACACAGTCTTTTCCGGCTTGGGTCAGATCTCCATACCGGTTCAGAAAGGACTTCATATCCCGAAATTTGCGCAAGGCAAGGTCATTGTAAAGACGAAATATCTTTGGAATGTCAATTCCTACGGTACATTCCATACAATACCGGCAGCCAGTGCACGGAATCAGGGTATCCCTACGGAATTCCGCCAAAGCACGATCAATCACCCTGAAATCGGCTTCGGTCAGCGGCGGCAAGGAGCAGTTGCGCAAATTATCTTCAGTCTGTGCCTCGTCAGACATACCCGATAAAACCGTCATAACCCCATCTAGCCCTGCAGCATACCGAATGGCCCAAGAAGCCACGGAATAATCCGGCCCATATTCCCGGAAAATCCTATTAGCTGAGGAAGAAAGATCGGCCAGCATTCCGCCTCGAACCGGTTCCATGACAATAATGGGCAACCCATGCGCGCGGACAATCCGGTGAAGCTCTTTTGCGTTCTGATATTCCCAATCAAAATAGTTCAGCTGAAGCTGTACAAACTCAAACCCGTCGTATTTTGTCAACATCTCCTCTAGCAGCGCAGGATCCCCATGGAAGGAAAATCCCAAATGGCGGATTCTTCCTTCTTCCCGCAGCCGAACCAACTGCGGATATACCTTATATTCTTCTATTTTTCCTACATTGTCCCGAGTTACACTGTGAATAAGATAATTATCAAAATAATCTGTCCGGCAGCGACGGAGCTGTTCCTGGAACACAGTTTGTACATCCGCTACCGAATGACACATCCAAGATGGCATTTTATCTGCCAGAAAATAAGAAGAACGGGGTAAAGAAGACAGCGCTACCCCACAAAAAACTTCTGATTCCCCGTCATGATACATATACGCAGTGTCAAAATAATTTACACCGGCTTCAAACGCCCGCAACAGCATTCGTGTTCCCCGGGCAAAATCAATTTTTCCCTCCGGCGTTTTCGGTAAACGCATCAGGCCAAAGCCCAGTTGAGACACTTTTGTTCCAGCAAAATCAGAATAATTCATCGTTACACCCCCTGTTTTTTTTTAGTATAACATACATTTATGACTTTTTCAACCACTGTCTTTCTAATTTTTGCAAATTTCTTTCCAAATCCTATTTCATTTTGCCTGTATAAAATCCCTTTTTTGGCAAATAATACAGACAAAACCGCAAGCAAGGGAGATTTTTATATTATGAAAGCAACTGGAATTGTAAGAAGAATTGACGATCTGGGGCGGGTGGTAATTCCGAAAGAAATTCGGAAAACCATGCGCATTCGGGAAGGGGACCCACTGGAAATTTATACGAACAATGAAGGAGAAGTTATCTTCAAAAAATATTCCCCCATCGGGGAATTGTCTGAATATGTTAACGTATTTGCCGAAACGCTGAGCAAGGCTACGGGAAACACAGCAGTAATCGTAGATAAAGATGTTGTCATTGCAGCAGCCGGAAGCGCCAAAAAGGATCTGACAGACCAAAAGGTTTCCACAGAAACCGAAAAAGCAATGGAACAGCGCAAACAATATGTTTACAAAATCGGAGATCACCGAATTAAACTTCTGGAAGGAGAAAGCAGGCACCATGCGGGAATTATCAATCCCATCATTGTGGACGGCGACGTTATCGGTGCTATGATTCTTTTAATCGGAGAAATGGGAAACGCCCCCTCGGAAACCGATGTAAAACTAATGAATACCGCAACCCAATTATTAGTACGGCAGATGGAACCGTAAAAACGACGGCGGGAAATTTCCCGCCGTCTCAGCCTGTAGAAAAACCCTGCATTTCAGACGAGATTCAGGGTTTTAAAATATCTGTGGTTAAAAATCAGGTAAATATAGGCGAAATAGTCGTTGGGGTGCAACCTGTTCCACCTATGAATTCTTAAGCCTAACAGGATAAGCCTCGGGAAGCTGTGTACCGCATTGCGTGCTTTTTTTTTGCATCTGCAAACACTCTTTCAATTGTTTCTTTTTGTCGTTCGTACAAATCCTTGTACTCAGGTGTGTATCGAATATCTTCTCCTGTTTCAAGATAATCCCGCCATATGTGCTTGGTTACGGTTTTCTCATTCTTTTGGTTTTCGGTGCATAAATGCTTAGTTGGACATTTCTCGCAAATATAACTTTTGCTCTTGAATTCCCGGTAGCCGTGGCGGTTTGCGGTTGTATAGCTTAACACTTGGTTTTCAGGGCATACTACACAGTCAAAATATTCATCATATACATACTCATACGGTGGATAATTCCCCTTTTTCGTACGGTAATATAGGTATTCTGCCGTCATCCAATGCTCTTTTGCTTATCCAAGACGTTTTGTAGCCTGCATCCATTACTATCTTTTCTATCTCAGGGTTATGCTCGGTTAATTTGTCATATAATCCGTCAAAGGCTACGCTATCGTGTATGTTGTCGGGATTTACCGTTACATCCATTACATATCCATTTTTATCGCAGCCCGTCTGTGCTGTGTATGCAAAGCATTTCTTATGCTCTCTTTTATGAAATACTCCGCTTTCCGGGTCTGTGGTTGGGACTGTAATCTCTTTCTCTTCGGGTGGCTTAGGTCCGTCAAACGGTTTTTTATCGTGGTCTTCTCGGTCCTCATTTATCTCTGCCATAAGCTCTTCTTCATAGCGCTTTGCAGCTTGCGGTACTGCTTTTACTGCTTATTTGCCTTAATATGTGTTCCGTCTACGAATACTGTTTCGGGAGATAGATATCCTGCTCCTTCTATTTCATTTAATATCCAATACAATATCCCCTCTATCGTTCTTTCGGTATATCTATGCTTGAAATTGTAGCTTACGGTTGAAAAATGCGTTATCTGCTCATTCATCAGATAACGGTATGCCACATTCATCTTTATTTCTTCTACCGTTCTTCTGAGTGACGGTATTCCATATATATGTTGTATTAACATCATTTTAAATATTCCTACCGGGGTCTACACTTGGCTTTCCATTATCTTTACAATACAAATCTTCTACTAAATCGTATACATGTGTAAAATCTGCTGCGCTATCTATTTTTCTGAGCAAATGGTCTGCAGGGGCAAACTCCTCTATGCTGAAAAATTTCATTTTCGACAGGCTGCGACGGCGGGAAATTTCCCGCCGTCTTGACTTTTGTAAAAAAATATGGTATAATTTAGAAAAAAAGGATTAAAATACCATGGTACATTCAAAAACACTCCTCCTGATTGCGTCCTCTCGTTTTTCCGATTTGCTGTACAAAAAAGCCGTCCTGATCTTCGGTGTAAAAAACGTGTTTCTTGCACAGCGACCAGAGGATGCCGTGCAATATTTTGAAGAACAGTTTCCGTCTTTCGTGCTTTTGGATCCCACTGGATATCCGGGAAGTATGCTTGCGCCCGACCTTTTCCCGCGATGGAAGCAAATGCGAAAATTCCGCCTGATTTTATTGCAGGAAGAAAAAACACCGGATAACTTTCCCGCTGACGCCAGACTGCAGCCGCCGTTTTCCCTATCCGGAGACCTGTTTAATAACCTTCTTCCCAAGAAAAAGTCCACATCCACCGGTCGGAGTAAGGTTACACCGAGGGAACAGGACTATATGAAATTTCTTAAGCAAGTCGGGTTCCCCACGTCAAGAGCGGGGTTTTCCATTCTTGCAGCGGCACTACTTTTGTACGAACGAAGTGAAAAAGCAAGAACCAACATGGTCACAGGGCTCTATCCCCTACTGGCCAAACGCTTCCAACTTTCCTCAAAAAATACAGAACGCGCCATTACCCGTCTGCTAAATGCAGGCCGTGATTGTTTAGAAACCCAGAAAAAACTAAAAGACGCCCTATCCCTTCCTCAAAACATAGAAGAAGATTATTTTACCTGTAAACGCTTTCTTAAGATTGTAACAGAACGGATAATCTACAACAAAAGAGCTTAAACCAAAGATTCCAAATCCTTGCGCAGTCGCGTAAGGATCTTTTTTTCCAAACGGGAAATATAGGACTGCGAAATCCCCAAAAGATCCGCAACTTCTTTTTGCGTATATTCTCGCTGCTGATCCAAGCCGTAACGAAGGCACATAATTTGCCGGTCCCGATCGGATAGTTCTGCAATTGCCCGATTTAAAAACTCAATTTCATCTTCTTTTTCTAAGTTTTTTGCAATTTCATCGGAATTACTTCCCAACACATCGCTTAAAAGCAATTCATTTCCGTCCCAATCAATATTTAAGGGTTCTTCAATGGAAATTTCTGAACGGGTATTTGTGTTTTTACGTAAGTACATTAAAATTTCGTTTTCAATACACCGGGATGCATAGGTGGCAAGCTTGATATTTTTTCCCGGACAAAAAGTATTTACTGCCTTAATTAAACCGATAGTTCCGATAGAAATCAGGTCCTCCACATAAATATTGGTATTTTCAAATTTCCGGGCAATATATACAACCAACCGGAGATTATGCTCAATTAACTCTTGCCGGGCCTGTTCATCTCCTGTCTGCAGCCGCCCCACAAGTTCTGCTTCCATTTCATGAGAAAGAGGGGGAGGCAGCTGAGTAGGTCCATTAATATAAAACACTTGAGAAGAAAAAATTCGGCAAAGCCCCTTCCGAATCCAGGAAGACTCCTGGTACAAAATCTGCCGAAACAGTTTCAGGAAACCTTTTTCCATATTGAACTCCTTTCTTTCCCGGTAAAACGGGAAGATGACGGGGAAACATCTATAAACGCGCTTCCGATAATTCCATGATATCGCCCGTGGGGCTCCAATCGTTCCGGAGAAAGTGCGACAACCGCGTCTTTCACAATTCCGTTCACTTGAAAAGAATCCGGTTTAAACGCTGCAAGTACCCCACCGCTGCTTAATCCCCGATAAGGGATCAACCGAAAGCGATTTTGTAAAAAAACACCAAATTGGGAAGTCATTAAATCCGTATCACGGAAGTGTTCCGGAAAAAGTTCCCGAAGGGAGGAAAATTCAACAACCGCAACTGGAAATCCGGACAAGGTATCCCGAAGAAAGTTACCGCTGTCTACATAACAAAGAACTTCCGCCTGTCGATCAAACAGCGTTACCCGACAGGAACAAATTCGAGCCCGAGCGGGACGCTTTCGAAAAAAGCGGCCTACACACACAAGACCTGTACAGATCAATACGGTAAACAACAGAAGAGCAGGGAGCGTCACCCGGCAGAACAAACTGCCTTCCGAGGTTAAAAACAACCGAGAGGTTCCCGGCAAAGCCGCAGCCAAAAACAACAGGGAGACATAGCACCCATTGACAGCACTGTAAACCAGCAAATCCCGGCCAAGGGCTTTCCATCCGCAAAAACCGAAAGACAAAACACAAGTCAGAACAGCGGACAAAATTCCACCGATTATTCGAATCCACGCGGAATGCCCCCAAATACAAAACAGGACTCCAAACAGCGCAGCCAAAACAGCGGATACAATCCAGCCGGCCCGTTTCAGCTTTCGGCCGGACAAACGGGAACAAACCCAAATCAAAGCTCCGTCAATCAAAAAACCGACAAAAAAAAGAAGATCTACATATACTGTCAAACCTTCCATATTGCTGCCCCCTTCCCTGCCGTATTATAGCACGGCTGTCCCAAAAATTTTGTCAAACCAAGGGGCGTCAAAATAAAATCATAAAAAGGACAATCCCGCAAACGGAAATTCCGTTTGCGGGAAAAGGAAAAAAGAACAAATAAACTTATCGAGCGTATTCTATAGCGCGGTTTTCCCGGATCACATGAACCTTAATCTGTCCAGGATATTCCAATTCACTCTCAATCCGTTTGGCAATTTCTCGGGCCAGAATAATCATATCGTCATCCGAAATATCCTCTGGCCGAACCATCACACGGATTTCGCGGCCGGCCTGAATGGCAAAGGATCGTTCGACTCCTTTGAAATCGTTGGCCAGCGCCTCCAACTTTTCCAGACGTTTAATGTAATTTTCGATATCCTCACGGCGAGCACCGGGGCGGGCCGCGGAAATCGCGTCAGCTGCTTGAACAATAGCCGCAAGAACTGTTTTGGCTTCCACGTCGCCGTGATGGGCTTCGATGGCATGAATAATATTTTCATGTTCCTTGTACTTACGCACAATTTCAACACCGATGGAAACATGGGATCCTTCAAGCTGCTGATCGACGGCCTTCCCAATATCATGCAGCAGTCCCGCCCGCTTTGCTGACGCCACATCAATGTGCAGCTCCCCGGCCAGGATTCCGGACAAATGAGACACTTCAATGGAATGGTTCAAGACATTTTGTCCAAATGATGTACGATAATGCAGTCGACCCAGCAATTTTACAAGTTCTGGGTGCAGACCGTGAATATTGGTTTCAAATAGAGCGCGTTCTCCCTCCTTTTTGATCACCTGATCTACTTCTTTACGGGCTTTTTCTACCATATCATTGACACGGGTGGGATGAATCCGTCCATCCTGAATTAACCGCTCCAGGGCAACCCGTGCAATTTCCCGACGAACCGGGTCAAAGCTGGAAAGCGTAATGGTTTCAGGCGTGTCGTCAATAATCAGATCAACCCCAGTTAAATTCTCTAACGCCCGGATATTACGACCCTCTCGTCCAATAATACGCCCCTTCATTTCGTCGTTAGGCAGAGATACTACGGAAACGGTAACCTCTGACACATGATCGGACGCGCATTTTTGAATCGCCCGGGAAATCAGTTCTCGAGCTTGAATTTCTGCCTCTTCCCGGGTCCGCAGTTCCATATCCTTAATCATCGCAGCAGACTCATGTTTGAGGTCATTTTGAAGAACATCCAAAAGATAAGCGCGAGCCTGCTCAGTACTCATTCCGCTGATTTGCTCCAGCAAACGCTTCTGCTCAGAAATCACGGCCTGCTTTTCCGATTCCAAGGCTTCTATTTTTTTCATCTGTTTGGCAAGAGCAGCTTCTTTGGTCTCATAACTTTCTTCGCGCTTGTCCAGAATTTCTTCTTTCTGGATCACACGTTTTTCCAGACGCTGCAGTTCGGTTCTCCGGTCCCGGATCTCCCGTTCCGCCTCCGTCCGATTGCGGTGAATATCCTCTTTTGCCTCCAAAAGAGCTTCCTTTTGCTTGGTCTCGGCTGTTTTAATTGCTTCGTTAATAATATTTTTTGCCTTTTCTTCCGCAGAACCGATAGCGGCTTCGCCAATTTTTTTACGATAAACGATTCCGAAGAAAAAGCCGATTAAAACAGATAAAATTACCGCAAGTACAACAATAATCACAACAGTAATCGGCTCGATGTGAAAACACCTCCCATAAACATTTATATAAAATTTGTACTCTTTGTTATCTGGACACAGAAAACAAAATAAGACACATAGATATATATTATATTATTTTTTATGATTTGTCAATGGATTTCTGATTAAAGTACTATTTTATTCACATTTTCGCAACAAAAAAAAACAAGCAGACCAAAAAAAATCTCTGCTCAAAAACAGATAAATGCAAATTGCATATTGACAAAACGTTCAAATTATTGTATACTTATGTAAGATGGGTTTATCTAAAATTTTAACCCAACAAACGAACAATTTGCGAAGGGAAAGGAGTTCCCGTATGAAACAATAATTCCGCAGTCTGAGTATAATCGGCTTTTGTCTCCTGTTTTTTGCATTCGCCTGTGAGCAGCCATCCCAAGACAGTTCTGTTCCCAAAGACAGCACGGAACCGAATGCTACCGGTCACAAACTGCGTTAGTTCCGACGAATCCGATAACTCGGATATTACGGTACCCCCTGCCGGAAAAAGGGTTCGGAGCAGCCATGATATATACACTGAAAAATCTTCCGTTGAACCGCACAATACAGAAAATTGCTTCCGTCAACATAGACGGGAAAGAATACAAACCAAAAACCGGATATCTGGCATGTTGCAGCATTGACCGCGAGGGAAAAAAACAGCAACCGTAACCGACTGCATTACACTGGAAGGATACTTTGGATATATCTGTACACAACGGAAAAACCTATTTGTTCCTAACCACAGATGGAACCCCAATGTCTCCAAATGCTATTGGGGCAGAATGGCAGCTCGATTGCAGTTCCGCAACGGATCAGTATAAGATATCCGGCTGATTACCGGATTTGAACATTCCACTCGATTCAGGAACAGACAACACCTTACCGGGGAACTTTGGGTTGGACGATGACGCTGACCGGATTGCATTTTTTGTAAAATCCCACCGAAACAGAACCAATAAAAGCATTATTATATTTCCGTTTATCGTCTTTCCGATCTGCACAAAACACTGAATGAATTCCGGGAAATTTCCCTCGCGAAATATTCTGACGCTTATCTTGCAAGGACTGGAACAACAGCATTGAAAAATATTTGTGCTACTGAAAGTTTTCAGGGAATAGATGTTTCCCCGGAGGGCAAAATTTTTATTACGGGTAGAACTACCGAAAAACACCCGACCCTTTCCATTCTGGAATACAAGGAACCTCTGTACACTTAAAAGAAAATCGAACGCTGGATTGGTCGGTATTTGGAAGCATTTGGGAAACTGGATTGGAAAAATAAAGAGAAATACTTGGAAATCGAAAACATTAAAATTTACAACGGAGTCTGTTATCTGGTTTTTAATTTGCAGGGAGATCTCCGCAAGAACAACACAGAAATTTATCAACTGATTCAGGACGGAAAGTCTTTCTCCGCCGGACCAGAACATTCCTGATAAAAAAATTACGAGAGGAAGTAAAACACATGGCAAGCAGTTACAGCACGTCCCGCGCAATCCGAAAGAAAAAACGAGTCGACATTATTTTTATTGTTGTCGCAATTTTCACGATTCTTCTTCAAATTCTACTCCTGACGCAGTATCTGGAACAAAAAAGCAGCCGAGAAGATCTGTCACAGCGCTACGCAACGGAAGAAAAAGCCCTTTCAGATCTAACGCAGCAACGGCAGGCTCTGGAAAAAGCCATCGCCGGAATTGAAACTGAGCTGGACGACCTAAACAAACAAGCCGCAGCTTTAGAATAACGGAACGCCCATATTTGACAGGAGGGTCGGAATTTCATGATACGTTTTATCAGTCTTATTATTACCTTTTTATCGGCACTGATTTTGTTGTTGCTTGCTTTCGGCATGGTTAACGAAAAAACACAGATGGAACGTCTAGATAAAGACCTACAAACCATACAGGCCAAAATTACAGAACAGCAACAGGCAAACATGCTTCTTCAGCAAACCCTGACGGAAAAAACAGAAGAGAGAGACATAGTAAAAGCCGATGTTGAAATTAAGCTGCACAGAGAAGGCTACAAAACCACACCGACGGCATTTTTGACATTTGACGACGGGATGTCCGCCAACACAATGAAAATTCTTGACATTCTCAAGGAATACAATATCAAGGCAACCTTTTTTGTGGTAGGCTCCCAGGTTATGTCCACCCAAGTAGGGCAGCAGGCTATAGTCCGGGCAGCAGAGGAAGGCCATACCATTGCAATTCATGCCTACAATCATGAATACGATAAAATTTATCAAAGCGAAGAGGCGTATTTTGAAGATCTTTATCGCTGTCGGGATTTGATTAAGGAGTTAACCGGCCAGACCCCAACCATTGTCCGGCTGCCCAGCGGAACAGCTTCGGCACAGTCTTTTTGCAAGCAATATGGCGATGAAGGACTGTTTGACCGAATTCTGCAGCGGCTTACCAATGAGGGCTACACCATTAACGACTGGAATATCGATACAAAAGACTGGTCTTCTGCAACTACAGTAGAAGGGATTGTTGACACGGTTGCCAAGGGTGGAAAAAATCGTTTGAACGCAACCTATAAAACGGCGCTGGTGCTTATGCACGATGGTAAAAAGACCTACACAGCACTTCCCGATGCAATTGA
>CALXAO010000030.1 GCA_944386295.1 uncultured Clostridia bacterium
GTTTTCCGTGTGTTTCTGTTTTAGACAAGCCGCTGCTTCTTCTAACGGAAGACAATCGCTCAATGCTGCCTCGGTTTCCGTTCTTCCCTGCAGCAGATAAGGCATAAATATATGCATGGGATCCAGATCCGGAAGCCGGTAACCGTCTTTTCGGTCTCCTCTGTGCTTCGGTCTGTTTTCTCTCATAATGAATTCCTCCCTCTTTGATTCAACCGGGCGTACTTTCCGGCGGAAACACCGCCAGAACTGCGTTCCCGAAAAATCCGGCCAAAACCTTTCGGGCTGTTTGTTCTGCTTTTTCGGAGAAACGGGGAATCCGCGTCAGTATTTCAGTGGCTTTTTGCTGCCATTTCTCCACCTGTTCCCGGAATGCGGGGACCCAAAGAGCCTGCGCGGTGAAATCAATCAGCAATCGCAGCATGTTTTGGTCCTGATAAAAATATTCCGCGGCCACTTGTTCTGCTTCTTCCTGAGAATGGCAGCCTTCCAGCAGAGGAGCGACTTTGTCCATCAGTCTGTGAAACTGGTTTGCGACCACGGATGCAATAAGGTTTTCCTTGGTTTTAAAATAATAGGTAATTTGACTCAGCGCTACGCCGGCCCGTTTTGCGATGTCCCGCATGGAAACCTGGGCCAATCCTTTTGTCGAAAGCAGTTCGTAGGCGGAAGTCAAAATTTTTTGTGCTGTGTTTTCAGAAAATGCCATTGGTCCTTTCCTTTCTTTTCTTTTTTGTTCGGACGCCCGTACTAATTGGTATTGTACCATAAAATCTGCGGTTTGTCAACCGAATCTCGGCTGACAAACCGCAAGAAATTGTGATATTGTTTTTTTATACAGACGTTTTCTTCCGCAAAAAAATGCCTCCCGCGCCCAACAGCCTCAGTCCTCCCCAGTGCTGCCAAACGGGGAAAGAAATCTTCTGTGTTCGACACTGTTTCGGTTCGCGTGCTGTAATAAAGCGTGATCCTCCGGATACAGATGTATTCCTTGTTTGGCGTGTTAAGCGGTAAACAGGCGGTCGGTCGTTCCGGAGGTTAAACAGTGCCGGTAAAAACGGTTGCCGCCGCGCAGAAAGATAAGGTCGTCCCGCACCATAAAGCCGCTGATGTCTTCCGGCATGGTTAGCACGGATTCTTCTGTTCGACCTGACAGCTTGATTCCGTAGTAAAAAACCGTGCGTAACCGGTAAGGTACATTGAATTCCGCCTCTGTATAGGCGACAATGGAAGTAGCGCAGTCGCGTAACGTACCGTAACAGAAACAGGCCTGTTTATCTGCATATTTGGAAAAATGGTCCCTTGTTTGGTACCCTCGGGAGGCATTGGTTGCGGACAAGGAAACGGTTGCTGTCGAGGGATTGTTTTCTATTGGCAAGGCTTCCGTTTTGTATTGGAATTATAATAAAAACAAATCTCAGAAGGAATGTTCATCCGCATGAGAATTTTATTCGCCGAAAGATTTTCCATGACCAAAAAAATCGGGTGATTGTTTTTTCAGATGCCCATTGCAGGAATTTCTTCTAATTTGCAACAAGTTTCCCTCTTTTTCTTTGGACTCGGTCTGATGTAACGCTTCCTTAGATTCCGAATTTGGGGTGGTGACAAAATAAGGAAGGGTTGGCTTTGCTGCCCAGAAGGAAATATTCGATTGCGTCAAAATTCGTTCTGTTGTTTGCAACGGAATAAAATAATGATATATGCTGTCGTTACACTGGAAAAAGATAAGTTCTTCGAAACCTGTGTTTTTTTGTTCCGGATGTGGAAAGCAAAAGAGAAATGGCTACAAAAAAATTGCTGTCATAAAAATACTCAGAAACAATTTTCTCGTCATGATTATATCCTCCTGTTTGTTTTACGATTTGTTTAAATTATAATAATTTTCCTCATTTATTCCTTAACTATAAAATATTTTATTAATTTTATAGAGAAAATTTGTTCACAACTTCTCGTAGGCATTTATAAAGCCCCATAAAAATGGTTTTTGCAGATCTTGATGCACAAAGCTAGATTTTCCATGCACTGGCGATACCGCTTATGTTGCGTTGTAGAGGCTTTTAGGTACAATTATTAAGTGCCCTGTAAATGGGAATGGAGTTCATTTTCTATAAAATAATTTGCAGTTTCAAAAGTTTTGACCCGCTTTTTCGCTAATTTGTGACTTATTTGTTTTGAGCCATCTACCCTTACTTATGTAATAGACAAAAGAGCGAAAGCCAATGGGCCTTTCGCTCTTAAAAATTATGATATTACCTTATATCTGCTTGTATTATTTTATATCGCCATAGGAAATTCGGTGCCAACCCATCTAAAATCATTGTGCTTTCCAACAATGAAAATGCAAAAAAGATGATTTTCAAGGTTTTTAATTTTGCTTACAGACAATTGCTTTTTCTACCTTATGATCCAGAATTTCAATGACTTTAATGTGCAGGTTTTCAATATCAATTTCAAACTGTGTCCCGTCTTCCGGAATGGAGCCGTTGCACCCAAAAATCATGCCCCCAAAGGTATCGTATTCTTCCACAGGTAATTGGATATCTAACTGTTTACAAACATCGTCCAATGGAGCGCAGCCCCGGATTTTCCAGGTTTGGGAGTCAATTTTCTCAATTTCCGGTTCCTCATTTTCCGGTTCGCTTTCATCCGGAATATCACCTACAATCTGCTCCAGTAAATCGTTCATGGTGACAATTCCCAAAACACCGCCATATTCGTCCAGCACTACGGCAAAATGCTTCCGATTCATCTGCATTTGGCGGAAAAGTACATCGGCCCGGATGCTGCAGGGGACAAAGTAAGCTGGCCGCAGCGCCTTTTTAATCACGTCTTCTTTGGTTCGGTGTTCCATGCGGAAGTAATCTTTCGTATTCAGAATACCAATGATATTATCTGCTGTTTCGGAACAAACCGGATACATGCAGTGCCGGCTTTCCCGGATTGTGCTGTCCCATTGCTCCAGTGTTTCATCTTCCCATAGCATCGTAACTTCGGTTCGGTGGGTTGCGAATTCGTCTACAGTCAAATCGTCAAATTCAAATACATTTTGAATCATTTCCTGTTCTTCTTTGTCAATGACGCCTTTTTCGCTGCCTGCATCTACCAGCATCCGGATTTCTTCTTCGCTGACCTCATCTTCATTTGCGTTAGGGTCAATTCCGATTAGCTTCAAAATTCCATTGGTGGAAAGGGTCAGCAACCCCACCAAGGGGGCAAACAATTTGGATATTGCGGATATCATTGTTGCTACACCCAACGCAAGCTGTTCCGTTTTCTTCATGGCAATTCGCTTCGGAACCAGTTCGCCAAAGACCAGGGAAAAATAGGATAAAATTAATGTAATTATGACAACGGAAATGGAGTTTAGGGTTGGAACGGGGACAGGAACGCCTAGGCTTACCAGCCAATTTACCAAGGGTTCTGAAAAATTATCTGCTGCAAAGGCACTTCCCAGAAAACCGGATAAGGTAATAGCCACCTGAATTGTTGCAAGAAATTTTGCAGGTTGACGGGTCAGTTTTAATAGTCGGATGGCTTTTTTGTTGCCTTCCGCTGCCATTTTGGAAAGTTTAGTTTCGTTCATAGAAATTACTGCAATTTCCGTGCAGGCAAAAATGGCATTCAGTAAAATCAGTACTACCTGTAATAAAATAGATAATAAAATGTTCAAAGCGGTTCCTCCATTAAATTTAAAAACACAAAAAGCATACCCTGTTTCCGGAAAATTCCAATCACAGGCTATGCTGAATTTATTTTATTCTGTTTTCGTCGAGGTCCGTCGCTACTGTCGCAACTGTCCATAGAGTAAAGCAATTTCCTTTCTAAAAAATTTATTAACGCTATTATAACACAATTTCAAATGTTTGTCAAGTAAGTTATTTTATAATAAGGTAGTGATTTATTTATTGTTTTAAAATAAATAATTTTTCGTCATGATCTAATTGTATTTTTAGCAAAAACTAACAAAATTTTTTTAGTGAGAATTAAGTTGTGCTTAAAATAATCCGATGGTTGTGGGAAAAATGGGGGATGAGTCCTGTAGGTTTCTCGAAAAAAAAAGAAAAAAGGGGGTTGACAAGAGGTGATTGTTGTGGTATAATGTATAAGCCGCAGAAAACGGGACACGTCCCCAGAAGGCGGCAAGGGCATGGAAACGCCCGGATGAACCTTGAAAATTA
>CALXAO010000031.1 GCA_944386295.1 uncultured Clostridia bacterium
AACAGTTACAGTCTGGATGAAAGAAGATGTGTTGAAATTTTAGGGAAAGATGTCATCTGGGCAACTTTTTTCAAGTTTTGACAACTGGAGAACGGTTTCGTTCTTTCAGGTGTTTTTTACATTCGGGAGGAATGTGTCATGAAAAAAAATTGGATCAAAAAAACAGTAACAGCTGCCATGCTTTGCGCTATGGCTTATGTTGCGGTAGTATTGATCCGTGTTCCGGTAGTTTTGTTCCTAAAATATGAGCCAAAAGATGTCATTATTGCCATTGGTGGTTTTCTGTTTGGGCCTTTGATGTCTGCTCTCATTTCCCTAGTTGTTTCTGCTATAGAAATGGTTTCCATCAGTGATACGGGATGGATAGGATTTTTGATGAATGTTCTCTCGTCCTGTGCTTTTGCCTGTCCTGCTGCTTTAATTTATCGGAAAAAACATACGATCAAAGGTGCTGTTGTCGGCTTGATTGCCAGTAGTTTGGCAGCGACAATGGTAATGCTCCTTTGGAATTATTTCCTGACCCCGATCTATATGGGCCAGCCCAGGGAAGCTGTGGAGCAGCTGCTTTTGCCTGCAATTCTGCCGTTCAATCTACTGAAAAATTTCCTGAACGCCACTATTGTTATGCTTATCTATCCTCCAGTGGTGTCAGCATTGCGGCGTGCAAAACTGGTTCCGGAATCTTCCAGTGGCGGAAAAAAAGAACATAAGTGGAGTTGGATTTTGATTTTTATGTTGATCCTGGCATCCTGCATTTTGTTGATGTTAGTTTTAGCCGGTGTAATTTAACAATAAAAGAAAGAGCGCTATAGCGCTCTTTCTTTTATTGTCTTGTCTTTGTATGTTCTTCCATAGGAAATCGGTTGACGCCGACTTTTTGTAAGGTCATTTTATTACCGAAGTACCCGGATTAGGTCTGGGCGTCCGGCTTTGAGCAATGCTTCCCGAACCAGAACTCGGTTCTGCGGTTTAGTATATTGGAGCAGTGCACGTTGATAGGCTTTTTCCTTTGCTGTTCGGGGAACGTATACTGTTTCCATGGTAAACGGGTTCAAACCAGTGTAAAACATGCATGTCGATACTGTGCCTGGGGTAGGATAAAAGTCTTGCACCTGTTCCGGGTGGTAATTGATTTTTTTTAGATAAAGGGCTAGGGCAATTGCATCTTTAAGCGTACAGCCCGGATGAGACGACATTAAATAGGGAACTAAAAACTGTTTTAAGCCCAGCTTTTTATTCAACGCATAAAATTTATTGTAGAATGCCTCATACGATCGAAACGGTGGCTTTCCCATGTATTGAAGTACACGATCGGAACAATGTTCCGGAGCAACTTTCAGTTGACCGCTAATGTAATATTTCACTAATTCTTCAAAAAATTTTCCTTTTTGATCCAGCATCAGGTAATCAAACCGGATGCCAGAGCGGATAAATACCTTTTTGACACCTGGCAGTTCCCGAAGTTCCCGGAGGATCTGAGCATATTCGCTGTGGGTTACATTCAGATTTTTACAGGGGGCTGGGACTAAGCAGCGTTTTTCTCGGCACATGGATTTTTTTTGACAGGAGGATACCCGAAAATTTGCGGTAGGGCCTCCTACATCATTGATATAGCCTTTGAAGTTCGGACTTTGAGTGATTTGCTTTGCTTCCTTTAAAATAGATTCTTTGCTTCGGGCAGTTACTTTTCGCCCCTGATGAAAGGTAATGGCGCAAAAGTTGCAGCCACCGAAACAGCCCCGATTCTGAATAATGGAATTCTCCACTTCCAAAATGGCGGGAACGCCACCTTCTTTTTCGTATATAGGATGATAAGCTCTGGTAAAGGGAAGTGCATATACTTGATCCAGTTCTTCCTGTTCCAAAGGCAGAGAAGGGGGATTTTGAATCAGATACCGCTGAGAATGGCCCTGAGCAAGAATTTTTCCGACGTAGGGATCCTGTTCGTTGTACTGAATGCGAGTCGCATTTGCATAGGCAACCTTATCTTTACGCACTTCTTCGTAGGACGGACAGACCAGGGCGCCAGCTGGAATATTCCGGGCAATATAACAAGTACCGGGAATATCGGTCAGGGCCTGTACAGATTCCCCCTGTCCCATGCGGGTTACAATTTGGGTAATCGGGTGTTCGCCCATACCATAAATCAACAGATTGGCCCCGCAGTCTTCCAATACTGATTTCCGGACGGCATTCTGCCAATAATCGTAATGCGCAAATCTGCGCAGAGACGCTTCCAGCCCGCCGACAATAACCGAAACATTCCGGAATGCTTCCCGGATTTTGTTACAGTAGACGATCAAGGCCCGGTCAGGACGGAGCCCGGACTTTTTTCCGGGGGAATAAAAGTCTTCCGACCTTCGGTTTTTTGCCACGGTATAATGGGCTACCATAGAATCAATGTTGCCGGAATTAACCAGAAAGGCGTATTTGGGCGCACCAAAGCGGCGGAAATCCTCTGTAGTTTTCCAGTTGGGCTGGGCAATTATTCCAACGGAAAATCCTAAAGATTCTACTACCCGGGAGATAATTGCCGTTCCAAATGATGGGTGATCTACATAGGCATCACCAGTTACAATAATGAAGTCAAACTGCTCGATGCCTTCTTCGTCCATTTCTTCCCGGGTAACCGGAAGAAAGCCGGGGTAATGTTTACTCATGGTCATTCTCCGTTGCTTTCATTTCCAGCAACTGCAGTTTTGTCATCAATACATCCCGAGGTTTGCTTCCCATATAGGGGCCGACAATGCCCCGTTTTTCCATTTGATCCATCAGCCGTCCTGCCCGGGAATGACCTACACCCAAACGCCGCTGGAGCATTGATGTTGAGGCTTGCCCACATTCCACTACAATTTCAATGGCGCGGGGAAGAAGTTCGTCTTCCGTATCATTATCT
>CALXAO010000032.1 GCA_944386295.1 uncultured Clostridia bacterium
TACCTTACGATAAAGCACAGCCGCTTGCGACAATTCTTTTCTCGCAACCATCGGTTTTATCGCACCTGATAAGATATTGATAAATTCTCGTCGTACAGGCAGTATAATATGGATTATCAGAATAATACGAAAACTACATCACACGGTTTATAAGCAAAAAGCGTTAAGTTGTGGCTTTCGGCAACGAGTGGGAATGATTGTTTTGCCATGCCGGAACCCTGTCTGGAAATTTAATCCAATAGAACCTTTGAATGAAAACCTGTTTCGTATACAACCAATGATATTAGGAGTAAAATCGCAATGACATTTGGAAAATCAATAGAGTTGTTTTTGATTAACGGAACAACAGATGGAATCGTTACTGCTGAATTATCAAATTGGAACGGAAAAGCAATCAAGCTTCCAAGAACGGAACTTTTAACATGCAATCGAGATGACATTTGCGGAACAGGAATATATTTTTTATTTTGCCAGGAAGAGGACGGCACAGATTCTGTTTACATTGGCGAGGCAGAAAATGTACGTGACAGATTGGCAAAGCACATTCGTGACTACAAATCCGGGAAAGAAAAATATTATTGGAATACCGTAATTATTTTTGTTGGACGGGATTTAAACAAAACGTTAATTTGTTATTTAGAAAATCGTCTTGCGGAAATTGCGAAGGAATGCGGACGGTATGCAATCTTAACCAAAAAAACACGCAAAAATACTGTAATAAAAGAATCTCAAATTGCCAGTATGGAAGAATTTATTGAAAACATTAAAATTCTGATCAATGCTATGGGATGTCGAATTTTAGTCGCCGTACCCAAACCGACGTCTGATACGATCTGTTTATTTTGCAAAAGCTCAAATGCCGATGGAAAAGGATTCATCAGCGCCGGCGGTTTTACAGTAATCAAAGGAACGCGTACCTCCGATTATTGCGTCCCTTCCTTTGAAATCAGATCAAGATCTTATTATGAATTACGAAAAAAATTAGAAGCAGACGGAACAATTGCAAATCAAATCTTTACAAGAGATTACGAATTCAGCGCCCCCTCTGCAGCGTCTGCGGTTATTTTAGGCCGTTCCTCCAATGGAAGAATTGATTGGAAGACCCAGGACGGTACCAAATTAAAAGAACTGTAGGAAATAAGGACGATTGCCCAGAAGTATTTTTCACATGCCAATCCCGTCCTGCCAGCCGAAGCGCCAAAAAGAAAAAGGAGAAAAAATAGTTTCATGAGCAAAATTATTTTAACCGGCGACCGGCCGACCGGCCGACTGCATGTCGGGCATTATGTTGGCTCTCTGCGCCGGCGAGTCGAATTGCAGAATTCCGGAGAATACGAAAAAATCTTTATTATGATTGCGGATGCCCAGGCCCTGACCGACAATTTTGACAACCCAGAAAAGGTCCGTCAAAACATTGTTGAGGTTGCCCTGGACTATCTGTCGGTAGGCCTGGATCCGACCCGTTCCACTCTGTTTGTCCAATCCCAGATTCCAGAACTGACAGAATTGACCTTCTATTATATGAATTTGGTTACCGTTTCCCGTTTGCAACGCAATCCTACCGTAAAATCGGAAATTCAGCTCCGCAATTTTGAAACCAGTATCCCAGTAGGTTTTTTCTGCTATCCCATCAGCCAAGCGGCAGATATTACAGCCTTCCGAGCTACAACGGTTCCTGTAGGAGAAGATCAGCTGCCTATGATTGAACAAACGCGGGAAATTGTCCGCCGGTTTCATGCAGTTTACGGCACCGAAGTCCTTGTAGAGCCAGAGGTTCTTCTGCCCAACAACCAAGCCTGTTTGCGGTTGCCCGGAATCGATGGAAAAGCGAAAATGAGCAAATCTCTAGGCAATTGTATCTATTTGTCCGACAATCCTGAAGAGATCCGGAAGAAAATCATGAGTATGTACACCGACCCGTTGCACCTTCAGGTATCCGACCCCGGGCATGTGGAGGGAAACACTGTCTTTACCTATTTGGACGCGTTCTGTAAGCCGGAACATTTCCGGCAATACTGTCCGGATTACAGTTGTCTGGACGAAATGAAAAATCATTACCGACGCGGCGGCTTGGGAGACGTAAAGATCAAAAAGTTTCTTAATGCGGTTCTTCAGGAAGAATTGGAGCCAATCCGAGCTCGCAGAACAGTATGGGAAAAAGATATTGCCGGCGTATATGAAATTCTAAAGGCGGGCAGCAGCGCGGCCAGACAGGCCGCAGCAGAAACTCTGGACGAAGTAAAACGGGCAATGAAAATCAACTATTTTGAGGATACCAGCCTGATTCGGGAACAGGCGGCCCGTTACGAAAATACCTGATACCGGGAGCCTGTTTTATGATTGAAAAACTTAAAACCATTGCCGAGCGTTACGATCGGATTGCGGAAGACCTGTGTAACCCTGCCATAACCGGGGATCAAAAAAAATTCCGGAACCTAATGCGGGAGCACAAGACCTTGACACCCATTGTAGAAAAATACCGGGAATACTGCGCGCTGCAGCACAGCATAACAGAAGCCAGGGAAATTATGGAAAGTTCCGATGAAAAAGAATTCCGGGAGATTGCGGAAGCCGAATTCTATACCTGCCGGGATAGATTGGCCCAAACAGAACAGGAATTAAAAGTACTGCTTCTGCCCCGGGATCCCAACGATGACAGAAATGTGATTCTGGAAATCCGCGGCGGCGCCGGCGGCGAGGAAGCGGCCCTATTTGCAGCGGACCTGTTTCGAATGTATTCCATGTATGCTGAACGGAAGGGGTTCCGTACTGAGGTACTTTCCCTGAACGAAACCGAATTGGGGGGAATCAAGGAAATTTCTGCAAGCATTGAAGGAGACGGGGCTTATAGCCGGTTAAAATTTGAAAGTGGCGTACACCGGGTACAGCGCGTTCCTGAAACTGAATCCTCTGGACGGATTCACACCTCCACCGTCACCGTAGCCGTCCTGCCAGAAGCCGACGAAGTAGATATTCAAATTGACCCGGGAGACCTGATTATCGAAACCCACCGTTCCGGAGGCGCCGGCGGACAGCATGTTAATAAAACCGAATCTGCCATTCGGATCATTCACGTTCCTACTGGAACAATTGTAGACTGTCAGGATGAACGCAGTCAGTATAAAAACAAAGAACGGGCCCTGAAAATTCTCCGTTCCCGGGTATACGAGCAAAAGCGGAATGAACAGGCTCAGGAAATCGCAGACCAACGCCGCTCTCAGGTGGGCACCGGCGACCGCAGCGAACGCATCCGGACCTACAATTTTCAGCAGGGACGGGTCACTGATCACCGAATTGGACTGACACTGTACAAGCTGCCCCAGTTTCTGGAGGGTGACATGGATGAGATGATTGATACGCTGATTGCCTCCGCCCAAGCAGAAAAATTAAAAAACGGCGAAAATTAATTTTTCTTTTTGAAATATTTTTTACGTTTCCGGAAAACCTATTGACAAAACCACTGTTTTATTATATAATGATTAAGCTTTCCTGAAAAGTAAAAATTGCGGAATTGTGTAAAGGTAGCACGGCAGACTCTGACTCTGTTTGTTGGGGTTCGAATCCCTATTCCGCAGCCAAAAAGAAACGGCAATTCTCTTAGCGAAAATTGCCATTTCTTTTTGTTCTTTTAACTCTTCTCTTTTCAATCTTACATTTTCTCTCAAATTGCCGTTTCTGATGAAAAAGAAAAGAGAATAGATGAAAGTTGTATAGTAAAAAAGACTGTTCAAAGAGTGAAAATATGGTATCATAGCAGTATTATAATTGAGATGAAATAATGAGTGAAACAGAACAACTTCACATCTAATTTTTTCGGCCGCCATGCAGGAGTTTCTTGAAAAAGGATTCAAGTCTGCTTCTTTGCGGAATATTATCAAAATAGCAGGCGTAACAACGGTTGCGTTCTATGGCGTAAAGAGGATTTATTTGAAGCACTAGTAGGCGAACACTACAATTTTTTATTGAACTGCTTTTGCTTTGCAAAGCATAAAAAATCTTGCAAAAATCCCGCCAGAGGAACAGCCTGACAATCTTACCTCTACTTCCGGTGAATGTATATATGAAATGCTCTTGTATGCCTATGAGCATTTGAACGAATTTGAACTCATACTTTGCTGTTCAGAGGGAACACGTTTTTCTCAACTGATTGATGAAATGGTGGAATAGAAACAAAAAGTACACACGATTATTTAACGGTTCTTGAAAAGTTAAGCAGGTCTGCACCGCCCATTGACGAACGGTTGGAGCATATCTTGATTACCGGAATGTTTAACACTTTCTTTGAGTTAATTATACACGAAATGCCACTTGAAGAAGCGAAGCATTATCTGAAAGAAATAAAAGCATTTTATACCGCAGGTTGGATGAAAATTATGGGACAATGAACAGAAGTGATTTGCCTCATAGTTCTTATAATGGAGAGCGTATGCTTTCCATTATATTTGGCACAAGAGTTAGTCATTCCTAACTAAATAAGGATATTTGAGGGCGTTCATTCTACCCTCATATCATAAAAGATTTTAAGGAGGCCTTTAGAAATGAAGAAGCAGTCTAATCTATCAAGATTGATGGGCTATGCCGGAGGGCATAAGATATTGACCTATCTTTCTTGGGTACTGTCAGTAGTGAGTGCGCTGTTAGCTCTTGTGCCTTTTTGGTATATATGGCGTATCATTCACGACATACTGGAAGTTTCCCCGGACTTCTCACAAGCGGGGAATGTTACACGCTACGGCTGGTCTGCTGTATTGTTCGCGATTATATCTATTGTTGTCTACATAGCCGCTTTGATGTGTTCACACATGAGCGCGTTCCGTGTTGCCGCCAATATCCGAAAAGAGCTTATGTGGTATATCGCAACACTGCCGCTTGGGGTTACAGAAAAGTATGGAAGCGGAAAGCTGCGGCGGATCGTCAACAGCTCCAGCGCCGCTACGGAAACATATCTTGCACACAGGCTGCCCGACAAAGCGGGGGCAATTGCCACGCCTATAGGTTTGCTCTTTTTACTGCTTGCGTTTGATTGGAGGTTAGGGCTTTTAAGCCTCGTTCCTGTTGTGCTTGGATTTTTGATTATGATGAAAATGACAGGGAAAGACATGGAAAAGAGAATGGAGCAATATCAAAATGCACTTTCCGATATGTCAAATGAAGCCGTTGAATATGTAAGGGGCGTACCCGTAGTAAAGACTTTTGGACAGACAATCTTTTCTTTTAAACGTTTCAAAGACGCGATAGACAATTATGAAACATGGGTAATTGCGTATACAAAAGGGCTGCGTCTGCCTATGATGTTCTATACAACGGCAATTAACGGCGTATTTGCATTCCTGATTGCCGGAGGTATTCTCTTTACAAGAGGTGGCGTAACGAATGAATTGCTACTAAACCTTATCTTCTATATTGTAATTACGCCTGTTATCGGCACAACGCTCACAAAAATTATGTTTATGAGTGAAGACGCAATGATTGTAAATGACGCAATAGGAAGGATTGATGAAGTGCTGAATGAAAAACCGCTGCCTGAAAGCCGAGTGAACCATGTACCATCGGATAATTCCATTACATTAGAGCACGTTAGTTATAGCTATGACGGGAAAAAAAACGCACTTAATGATGTATCTTTATTAATAAAGCCGGGACAGACAATTGCATTAGTAGGAGCGTCCGGCGGCGGCAAGACAACACTTGCAAATATTGTCACAAGATTTTTTGATCCGCAAAAGGGACGCATACTGATAGGGAATATTGACATACGCGACATTCCAAAAGAAGCATTGATGAATAAGGTATCTTTTGTATTCCAAAATAGTCGCCTTATCAAAACGTCCATACTGGAAAATGTGCGTATGGCAAAACCTAATGCCACACCCGAAGAAATTGCACACGCTTTGGAAACTGCACAGTGTTTGGATATTATCGAAAAATTACCGAATGGCATAGATACGGTTGTCGGCACAAAGGGCGTGTATCTATCCGGCGGCGAACAGCAAAGAATAGCCATAGCCCGCGCAATTTTGAAAAATGCGCCTATCCTAATTCTTGATGAAGCGACCGCCTTTGCCGACCCCGACAATGAGGTACGCGTACAACAGGCTTTATCTGCTCTTTCAAAGGGAAAAACAGTTATTATGATTGCGCATAGACTCTCGTCAATTACAAACGCAGATTGCATTTATGTATTGCAAGACGGTGAAATTATCGAAAGTGGCACACATAGCGAGCTGATAGAGAGAAAGGGCGTATTTTCAAAAATGTGGAAGAATTATTCAGAAGCGGCAGAATGGAAAATTGCAAAGGAGGTAAACGCATGATTAAGACATTGCAAAGACGCTTTGCGTTATCAAGACAAGGGGCTGTCGATTTGATAAAAGGCTGCATTGCCTGCGTTGCACAGGATATATCCTTTATGCTCCCTGTCGGGCTTCTCTATTACTTTGTCATTGATACCATGAATGGGGGCATAAACGGAAGCCGCATTGCTTTCTATGCGGTTGGTGCTTTAGTTTGCCTTGCACTGATATTTATTGTAACTTGGTTTCAATATAACGCCACCTATTTAGCAACTTATGTAGAAAGCGGCGTAAGGCGTATT
The DNA here is from genome assembly GCA_944386295.1 of uncultured Clostridia bacterium. GTDB lineage: Bacteria > Bacillota > Clostridia > Oscillospirales > UBA644 > CALXAO01. Next base: position 6,596 of record CALXAO010000032.1, read on the forward strand.
TCTTTAGCCGAGCAGCTCCGTAAAATTCCATTGTCCTTTTTCGGTAAAAAAGACCTTGCCGATTTAACAAATTCGATTATGGGTGACTGCGCCACTCTGGAAATGGCTTTTTCCCATTATGTGCCCGCTTTGGCAGGTTCTCTTATTTCCACAACACTAATTGCAATTTGCCTTTTTGCCTATGATTGGCGCATGGCTCTTGCGGCGGTTTGGGTTTTACCGATTGCATTTACAATCACATTTTTTTCAGCCCGCATACAGGAATACTTCAACCGTAAATCCGTAGCGGCAAACGTAGCACTTGAAAGCGGTGTGCAGGAGTGTATCGAAAGTTTGCAGGACTTAAAGGCAAACAATGCGGAAGAAAGTTATCTCAAAGGGCTTGGCAAGAAAATTGATTATGTAGAAAAACGGCACATCATAACAGAGCTTGGAACGGCACTTTTCGTTGTTTCTTCTACGCTGATATTAAAGTTTGGTATTGCTACGGTTGCGCTTGTCGGTTCTGCTTTGCTTATTCGCGGGGAAATTGATATTCCACTGTTCTTTATGTTTTTGCTCGTGGCTTCAAGGCTATATACTCCCCTTGAGGGTGCATTACAAAATCTTGCTGCGGTGATCTCCACCAAAACAAACATAAACCGTATGAATGAAATCCTTGACCAGCCTATTCAGACAGGCGCAGGCCATCTGACAAATAAGGGATATGATATTGTCTTCGACCATGTTGGTTTTGCCTATAATACAGGGGAAACCGTATTGAAAAACGTGTCCTTTACGGCCAAACAGGGAGAAGTTACCGCTTTGGTTGGGCCATCTGGCGGCGGCAAAACTACGGTATCACGCCTTGCCGCACGGTTCTGGGATATAAGCAAAGGTAAAATCACGGTCGGCGGTATGGATATATCGAAAATAGAGCCGGAAACCTTGCTGTCGCTGTATTCTATCGTATTTCAAGATGTGACGCTGTTTAATAACACAATCATGGAGAATATCAGAATTGGCAGAAAAGACGCAACTGATAAAGAAGTGATTGCGGCGGCAAAACTGGCAAATTGTGAAGAGTTTGCGGCAAAGCTCCCGAATGGTTACAATAGCATGATTGGAGAAAACGGTTGTGAATTATCCGGCGGTGAACGGCAGCGTATTTCAATCGCCCGCGCTTTCCTCAAAAAGTCTCCAATCATTTTACTCGATGAAGCGACGGCAAACCTTGATGTGGAAAACGAAACACTAATACAGGCTGCCTTGTCAAGACTGATACAGGATAAGACCGTACTTGTTATCGCCCACCGTATGCGTACTGTAAGCGGCGCGGATAAAGTAGTAGTGCTTTCAGACGGCTCTGTTGCGGAACAGGGAACGCCGGAGACGTTGATGAATACAGGTAAGATTTTCCCCCACATGGTAAAGCTGCAAAAAACTAGTCAGGATTGGGGCATTTAGAACAGCTCTACACCCAATAAGTAGCAGCTTTCAAGGGGAAACTACGCGCTTCACGCCCTTGACAGCTTTTTCTGTATGTGCTGGTGGATAATCAAGAGGGCGCAAACGGAAAAACCGCTTGCGACCTCGGTTATTATGAGCTTTTAATCTGGAAATCTCTGCTTTGTTGTGCCCTTTACTTCCATTCCGGCAGCTCTGCCGCTTCTCCGCAAGGTAAGGGGAGGGTATGGGAAAAGGATAGGAAAGGAATGGGTAATTGATAGAATCCGTATTTAATTTATTTTTACTTGATATATCTTTATTTAATTGCATTGGATTTTCTTACGTAGGTTTTTCCAACGTTGGATAATCTAATAAGGTGACTGGCAACATAGCGCAAGTATATATTGCACTTGGAAAACCTCCATAGTACCAACCGTCATTTTTTGGGTAGACGGTTACGCAGTAGAATCCCTTTTCCCGTTGATTTAAGCGGCCTTGCAGACACGAAAACGGCAGGGGTGTAAGGGAAATTATACTCTGCCCCCTGAAAATGGCGTTCTACTGCGTAACACAGAGCATAAAAAAGCGGCGTTCCTTTTCTCCCGTCGTGGGAGTGAAGAAACGCCGTCATGGTCGGTATATGAAATTGTCATTGTAGGGAGTATCTGTGTGCTGCCCGTCCGGGCAGCTGGTTCTCGCGGTGCTTTGAATATCAAGACTTTTTTCGCAAGAGTAGTAAACGGTAGTAAAATTCAGTTGCCCATGTTCGCGAAAGTGCCTGTTTTTTCAAGGCTTTGCAGAGATAATCAAGGTTATTACATCAATAAAAATTGTATCGCTTGTTATATTTATCACATCAATACTTAAATGGAATGATAACCATCGGTTCTACTGCTTTATGGGAATCCATGAAAGGACTGGCAAATAATTTTAGCGGGTTTGCTTATTCATTTTCAGAAATGAAGCAATCGAGTTTATACATATTAATAATTTAAAATTTATACTAGAATACTCGCCTAAAATAAAAACAACAGGTGCACCTCGAACATTACCTGACGCGGTTGCTGTAATTCAATTTCATAATGTAAGCTTTAAATACAATAACCGTGCAAATTATGTTCTTAAAAACATTTATATTTACTATTAAAAATCGCGACTATCGGCAATAACGACGCTCATTAAGCTATTATTACGGTTATATGCTCCAACCAAAGGCTACATCACGCTTAATGGGGTAATATAAAAGAATTTAATGTACATGAATACCGGAATTTTTTATTTCCATATTTCAGGACTATTCATTATTTGCAGCTCCAACTACAGTTAACATACTGACAAGATTCTCATCTGTTTTTAAAGAGGAGACGGTAAAGCAGTCATTGCGAAAATCCGGATTGCTTAATAAAATTGAAAATAAGAAATACGGAATATTTACACAATATAGCAAAATGCTTGATTAGGACGGTGTCATGCTGTCCGTTGGAAAAGCGCAAAAACTTGCTTTAGCAAGAGTATTTGCCAACAACGATTTCGCAAAAATATGCATTCTTGAC
>CALXAO010000033.1 GCA_944386295.1 uncultured Clostridia bacterium
ACCGTGGATAAGCAAAAGAATCATTGATGACGGGAAAATACCCGAAGAAAGGCTTTTTCCCGCCTTATGAATATGTTTACTGTGTTACTAAGTACTGAGTTCTGCCAAAGGGTAAAAGCTATGTTTGCAAAAGGCATATGCGCCGAAACCCAAAAATTTGAGAAAGTAGACGACATCAGGCATACACCCAAATACAAGGCTTTGTATGAACGACGAAAAAGAGACAATTGAAAGAGTGTTCACGGATGTGAAAGAAAAGTACGCAACGCGATATCCCCCATACCGAGGTAATAATTCAATACTGCATAGGTGGAAAAGAGCTTACCTATACAGCGGCTTAATTCAATTTTATCTGTTTTTTGTGAAAATGAAAATTATACCTCTGAATTTCGCTTGAAATTCAGGGGTATTCGACAGGCTGAGGGGAGAGCAGAAAGGCTCTCCTCTTGTTTTAATTTAAAGTTGCTGTATTAGAGTTTGTTGACGCTATTTAATCCAAATAAGAATAAAGGCCATGAGCATAACGTCGGGTTTATCATAGCGAGTACAGATCTTTCGAAACTTCTTGAGCCGACGAAATAGCCTTTCAACAATGTTCCGTCTTTTATACTTCTCCTTGTCGTATTCCCATGGTTCTCTACGGTTTTTCTTGGGTGGAACTATCGTTCATAGCCCCAGATTTTTGCAAGACTACGGATTTCATCGCTTTCATAAGCGCGATCCATCAAAAGAGAAGTCCTCGGAAATTCGTCTCTGACCGGTCCGTCCGTTCCCCTCTTGACAAGTGCATTTCAACGACAACTTTATCATCTGCGGATACCGCATGAAGCTTGGTGTTCTAACCGCCTTTTGATTTGCCGATTGCTTGTTTCCCAAGTTTTTTAGAGCCCAGTGTCCGTCAGGGTGAACTTTGCAGGATGTGCTGTCAGTCGCAAGCACTTTCACTCGACTCACGATAATTTCTTCCGCTTGTAGCGCTGTAAAAATACGCTGTAATATTCCATTTTTTGCCCATCTGTTTGCCTGCCATTTCCCGAAGTGCTCTCCATTTACACCCGTTTTCGGTGATATACAAAATAGCGTTGATAAAATCTCGGTTATCTGTTTGAATAGGAAAGTAACCGGCTATCCGTTCATATTGCGCATCACTTATTTTCTTTTCATATGTTTATTATATCATTTTTTATATTTGTGTCAACACTACCTAATGGTATTGTGGCACGAAAAGCTAGCCGGTTTTGCTGTAAAAGTGAACAGTTTATAAATTTTTAAAGTTTTCCATTGTTTTGCTCTTTACAAATCGAAAAAAAAGTGTTACAATATAAGCGTTTAAAAATTTTGATCCTTTTCAAAAAATATAGGAGGTAATATCAACATGGCAAAAATCAAACGAAAAAAGATTTCCATGGATGGCAATACTGCTGCGGCGCATGTCAGCTATGCATTTACTGAAGTGGCTGCTATCTATCCGATCACGCCTTCCAGCCCCATGGCCGAAATGACCGATTCATGGTCTGCAAACGGTCTGAAAAATATTTTTGGAGACCGGGTAAAGGTAGTTGAAATGCAGTCGGAGGCTGGTGCCGCCGGTGCTGTACATGGAAGTCTGGCTGCCGGAGCTTTGACGACGACTTATACTGCGTCTCAGGGACTGCTGCTGATGATCCCGAATATGTATAAAATTGCTGGGGAGCTGCTGCCCAGCGTAATTCATGTCAGTGCCCGTTGTGTGGCGTCTCATGCCCTGAATATTTTTGGAGATCATTCGGATGTGTATGCCTGCCGTCAAACTGGGTATGCGATGCTGGCCGAGAGCAATCCCCAGGAGATTATGGACCTAGGTGCTGTTGCACATTTGTCTACCATTAAAAGTCGGGTTCCGTTCCTGAACTTCTTTGACGGATTCCGAACCTCCCATGAAATCCAGAAGATTGAGGCTTGGGATTATGACGACCTGAAGGATATGATCGATCAGGACGCGGTGGTTGCATTCCGAGGACGTGCGCTGAATCCGGAGCATCCTGTGTTGCGGGGCTCTGCAGAAAATGGGGATATTTTCTTCCAGCACCGGGAGGCCTGCAATAAATATTACGATGCCGTGCCGAAGATTGTAGAAGACTATATGAAACAGGTCAACAAGAAAATCGGTACTAACTATCGGCTGTTCAATTACTATGGTGCTCCTGATGCTGAGCGTGTTATCGTTGCTATGGGATCCATTTGCGATGTAGCAGAGGAAGTTATTGACTACATGCTAGCCAAAGGGGAAAAAGTTGGTTTGATCAAAGTCCGTCTTTACCGTCCCTTTGTTGCGGACAAGTTATTTGCCGCTCTGCCTAAGACGGCAAAGAAGATTGCGGTACTGGATCGGACAAAGGAGCCTGGTTCCTTGGGCGAACCTCTGTATCTGGATGTTGTCACTGCGCTGACTTCCAAGGGGTACGATGGAACTATCGTCGGTGGTCGTTATGGTCTTGGTTCCAAGGATACCCCGCCGGCATCCGTATTTGCTGTATTTGAAAACCTGAAAAAATCCAATCCCAAAAACGGCTTCACCATTGGAATTGTGGATGATGTAACCGGCCATTCTCTGAAGGAAAAGGTGGCTCCCGATACTTCCGCCAAAGGAACTATTTCCTGTAAGTTTTGGGGACTGGGTGGCGATGGAACCGTGGGTGCCAACAAGAATTCCATTAAAATTATTGGCGACTATACCGACAAATATATTCAGGCCTATTTCCAGTATGATTCCAAGAAGACCGGCGGTATTACCATTTCTCATTTACGGTTTGGAGATAACCCCATTAAATCTTCTTATTATGTGACTAAGGCCGACTTTGTGGCATGCCACAATCCGTCCTATATAGTGAAGGGCTATAGAATTGTCAATGATGTCAAGCCAGGAGGAACTTTCCTGCTTAATTGCCAGTGGACGTCCGAAGAGGTGGAGCACCATTTGCCTGCTGAAGCAAAACGTTATATTGCGCAGAACCATGTGAAATTTTATACAGTCAATGCTATTGATAAGGCCCGGGAAATCGGAATGGGCAAACGCACCAATACAATTCTCCAGTCCGCGTTTTTTGCTCTGGCGAAAATTATGCCCATTGAAAAAGCCGTGGAATATATGAAGTACATGGCCAAGAAGTCCTACATGAAGAAGGGCGAGGCGGTCGTGGAAATGAATTACAAAGCCATTGACGCCGGTGTAAATGCTATTGTGGAATATGCGGTTCCGGATTCCTGGAAGAACGCGGAAGATCACACCGAGGACAAGGAAATTACCGGGAACCGTCCCGAACTGGTCAAATTTGTTAAGGATATTGTGGTGCCCGTGTCCAAGATGGATGGGGATTCCTTGCCGGTTTCGGTCTTTGCTTCCCGGGCAGATGGAACCTTCCCGCAGGGCGCTGCTGCCTACGAGAAGCGGGGCGTTGCGGTAGATGTGCCTGAATGGATTCCGGAAAATTGTATTCAGTGCAATCAGTGTTCTTACGTCTGTCCCCATGCTACTATCCGTCCTTTTGCTTTGAATAAGGAAGAAGCGGCCAATGCTCCTGCTTCCATAAAGCTGGTGCAGATGAAGGGGAAAGGCTGCGAGGATTATCAGTTTACTGTCAGCATCAGTCCTTTGGACTGCATGGGCTGCGGCTTATGTGTCAATGTCTGCCCTTCTAAGAATAAAGCTTTGAAAATGATGCCGCAGGAGAGCCAGGCGGATCAGCAGATAGCCTTTGATTATACCGTAGCTGAAGTGTCGAAGAAAACAACTCCTTTTGCGGATACCACCATTAAGGGCAGTCAGTTTAACCAACCTCTGCTGGAGTTCTCCGGTTCCTGCGCTGGCTGCGCCGAAACTTCTTACGCCCGTCTGATTACGCAGCTGTTCGGTGAACGGATGTATATTTCAAATGCAACCGGCTGTTCTTCCATCTGGGGCGGCTCCGCGCCCTCCACGCCGTATACCGTTAACCGAGACAGCGGCAAAGGTCCGGCTTGGGCCAACAGCCTTTTTGAGGACAATGCGGAACATGGCCTAGGAATTTATCTGGGACAGAAGACCATTCGGGAACGGTTGATTGGGTTGGTCCGGGAACTGGCCGAAAATGTAACTGATGCGGATAAAAAAGCTGTTATTGACGGTTATTTGTCTACATTGGACGACGGAAAAGCCAATGCGGTTGCCACGGAAAAACTTGTTGCCATGCTGGAAGAATGCGACTGCGAGGCCAGTAAAAAGATTTTGGCAGAAAAGAATTACTTGGCTAAAAAGTCGGTCTGGATCTTCGGAGGCGACGGCTGGGCGTATGATATCGGTTTTGGCGGCCTGGATCATGTTCTGGCTTCCGGCGAGGATGTAAACGTTATGGTCTTTGATACGGAGGTATATTCTAACACCGGCGGACAGGCGTCGAAGGCGAGCCAGATCGGTCAGGTTGCCCAGTTTGCGGCAGCCGGAAAAGCCATTGGCAAGAAAGATCTTGCGGCTATTGCCATGTCTTATGGTTATGTTTATGTGGCGCAGATTGCCATGGGTGCGGATATGAATCAAACTATCAAGGCAATGACCGAAGCAGAAGCCTATCATGGGCCTTCTTTGATTATTGGGTATGCTCCTTGTGAGATGCACGGTGTCAAGGGCGGGATGGGCAACTGTCAGAGCGAAATGAAGCGTGCTGTGGAAGCGGGTTACTGGAATATGTTCCGGTATAATCCTCTGCTGAAGGCGGAAGGAAAGAATCCGTTTGTTCTTGACAGCAAGGCGCCCACCGGTGACTATATCGACTTTATTAAGAGCGAAACTCGGTACAGCCGTTTGGTTCAGTCTTTCCCCGAGCGTGCGGAAACCCTCTTCCAGAAAGCGGCGGAAGTTGCCAAGGAAAAACGAGCAAAATTGGAAGCGCAAAGCCAGAAATAAACCTTTCACGGAGGCGGAATTAATTCCGCCTCCGTGATTTTTTTCTGCCGGAATTTACATTTTTTCTGAAATATTGTGAGAAAATAAAACTATAACCAAATGAAAGGGTGAATCTTTTGCAGAAGAAAACATGGTATTCTTTGGGTGCTCTGTTTGTTGCTATTTCTGTATTTGTTTTGTCCGGTTGCAATTCCATACCTGAAATTTCGGGAAGTTCGGCAATCGGAGAATTGGCCACGGCCGGCGATTATCATGTAGTGTATGAGGAGGATGACGATTTGGCATTTACTACGGAAACTGAGGATTGTGCATTAATAACGCTTTCTGGGCAAAGCGCCTCTGCTTCCGGTGCCGGAGTTCTTTGCGAGGAATCTTCCGTTGTAATATCTCTTCCGGGAACGTATCGAGTGACTGGAACACTTTTGGCAGGACAATTGCGGGTTAATTGTCCTGACGGACGTGTTACGCTGCTTTTATCTGGAGCATCGTTACGTTCGTTTGACGGACCGGCACTCTATGTACAGGCAGCAGAAAAGGTAATTTTATACACCGAAGCCGGAACTGAAAATATACTGGAAGATTCCTCAGTGCATACACCGGAGGAAAACGATGATTTAAATGCTGCCTTATTCTGCCGCTGTGATCTGACACTGAACGGAAACGGAACGTTGATTGTAAAGGGAAATTATAACAATGGAATTAATTGTAAAGATAATTTGAAAATTACGTCCGGTACTTTGTCTGTAACTGCCGTGGGAAATGGTATTAAAGGGAAGGACTCTGTTGCAATCCGGGCTGGAGCGGTTACGGTGACGGCTGGAAAAGATGGAATCAAGTCTACAAAGACAGAGGATTCCCAGAAGGGTTTTGTTTTAATTGAAGGAGGAACGGTTGTTGTAACGGCGCAGGAAGACGGGATTCAGGCAGAAACCAGGGTGACGGTTCAAGATGGATCTGTTTCGGTGTATTCCGGCGATGGAAGTGACATTGCGTCTTCGTCAGCCAATAGGAAAACTTCTGGAGACTGGGAAAATTGGAACCCCAGTTCGTCTTCTGAGGAAAACAGCTCTAAGGGAATTAAAGCTGCTACAAACCTTAGTATCCGTGGGGGAACGGTTACAATTGATGCGTCGGATGATAGCCTGCATTCTAATGGAGATCTTTTAATTGAAGGCGGGATACTGCATCTTTCTTCCGGAGATGATGGGATTCACGCAGATAATGCGTTGACAGTATCAGGCGGAAAAATTGATATTATTCGAGCTTATGAAGGATTGGAAGCTCTGTCTCTGACAGTGTCCAGTGGGCAGATTCGTGTAACAGCCTTTGATGACGGGCTGAATGCCGCCGGTGGAAACGATCAGTCTTCTCTAAGAGGGCGACCGGGACAGAATGCTTTTTCCTCTGCATCAGCAGGAACTATTACAATTTGCGGCGGGTATCTTTATATCAATGCCGAAGGGGATGGGATAGATTCCAATGGTTCTTTGACTATCACCGACGGTACTGTAATTGTTGATGGTCCTGCTTCCAGTGGAAACGGTGCTTTGGATTATTCTCAGTCCTGTACAATTTCCGGCGGCTTTTTATTAGCGGTTGGTGCGGCTGGAATGGATCAGACTCCAGGGACAGATTCTTTACAAAATTCGATTTTGTTCCGTATTTCTACTCTGTCCTCCGGAACGACGATTTGTCTGATCGATGGGAATGGTGTGCAGATATTTTGTTTTACGCCAGCTGAAAATATTAGTAGCGTATTGATTTCTTCTCCACTAATTCAAAAAGAAGCTTCTTATACGCTTTCTGTCGGCGGCACTTGTAACGGAACCCAAACTGACGGGTTGTATATTGATGGAACCTATCAGGGCGGAACGACACTTGCTACCGTGACGGTGTCTTCCTCGGTTACAATTTTTGGCGGCAGTTTCGGTTTCGGCGGTGGATTTAATCCTGGCCCTGGGAAAGGGATTCGGCCTGGACGGTAAAAAAGAGTCCTCCGAAATTTCGGAGGATTCTTTTTATTTTCCTATAAACATCTGGGTCCAATAGTTTCCGTCGGATACATACCCTACGCCGATGGTGGTGTAAGAACTATTCAAGATGTTTGCCCTGTGACCGGCAGAGTTCATCCAGGCGTCAACTACAGCCTGAGGAGATTTTTGCCCCCGGGCAATATTTTCACCGGCGGTTCGGTAGGTGAGTCCGAAAGCTTTCATCATATCAAAGGGCGATCCATACACAGGGCTGATGTGAGAAAAGTAGCGGTTATCGTGCATATCCTGAGATTTGTACCGAGCAACTCGGCTGAGTTCCCAGTCGGTCTGAAGCGGATTTAGTCCATTTTCCCTTCGGATTTGGTTAACAAGATCAATGACCTGCTGTTCATAATTGGAAATTTGCTGATCTGGCAGAGGAATGGAAACCTTTTGACCGGGATAAATCAGATTTGGATTTTCAAATTGCGGATTTGCAGCAATAATCTCACTGAGTCCTACCTGATATTTGACTGCAATTTTCCATAAACTGTCTCCTTTCTGCACGGTATAGATATCCGTTGCTGCGATGGCAGAAGTCGTCAGACAAAGGAACAGGGTAGCAAAAACTATGGCAATGCGAAATAGTTTAAATTTCATAAAAGGCCTCACTTTCGTTTTTTAGTTTGCCTTATTTAGCGGCATCTATGCTTGCAGGATTCTGCCAAAAAATCAAATTTGAAAATAGAACATTTTTTGCTTTCCTTGGCGCTTTTTTTGTTTAAACAGGGTGTTTTTTGTACTGTATTCCAAGGCAAAAAATAAATCTGTTTGAAAATAACAAAAAAAGTTTTTTTGAAAAATTTTTATAAGGGCTTGTTTTACGTTGGATGCTGTGATATAATAAAAAGAAAGTTCAAACATAAAAATTGAGAAACCGCCGATGACAATTTTGATTGACGCAGATGCTTGTCTTGTAACAGATCCTGCTTTAGCCACAGCTCGCTGCTGGGAGATTCGTGCAGTGGAGTTTTGTGATACTGAACATCTATTTTCCCATCTTGACGCGGAAACGGTTATGGTTGGACAGGGGCCGGAGGTAGTAGATTTGGCGCTGATGAACCAGTATCGTTTCGGAGACCTGGTGATTACGCAGGATTACGGCTGTGCCGCACTAGCGCATATGTCTTTCGGAGAAACATAGGCGGATTGTTGCTGCAAAGGCATGTAAATTGCAAGATTCGAAGGTCTTCTGGGAAAGCCTGGAAAAAAGGTCCAGCAAAACGGACTTCTTCCCAGAATAATGTCTTTTCGTCTGCGTTGGAGACGTTGTTATCTGAAATTTGTGAAATGTTTTGAGGGGTGTATACTCGGGCGGAAATTGCGGCTGTGGTTCCAAAAGGGACATGCATTGCCCGAATTTTTTCAGTGCCCGGTTGATTTTTTTAGATGATACCGAATTGTTTCATTTATCTTTTTTGCAAAAATACATGGAATGCCGGAAAAAGGCCAATGCGTGAAAAAATTTCTAAAAAGTTTGCTTATTTTAAACTTTTCTTTTCTGCGTTTTGTTCAACAACTGCATAATTGGTTGACGGACGACCAATCCTGTCGTGTTTCTTAATGGTGATTTATATGAAATCTGTATATTTGTTATTAACCTGCAGTACAACTTCCATGTCCCGTTTGATTCGTTTGGTTACTTCCGAACAGTATACCCATGTGTCTGTAGGATTGAATCCCGAACTGTTTCCTTTATATAGTTTTGCCCGACGGTTTTCTTATTTTCCTTTTCCCGCAGGGCTGGTGGAGGAACGGTTGGAACGAGGATACTGGGAACGGTACCCGCAAACACCCTGTCTTTTGCTGGAGTGCCGGGTGTCGAATCAGGCGTACACTCGGATTCTATTTCGTATTCGCAGAATGATGCGCAAATCCAAAAAATATAAATACAGTATTTTGGGAGTTTTATTTTGCTTTTTTAATTGGGAACTCTCCCGAAAACGGCGTTATTTCTGTTCTCAGTTTGTGGGGGAGCTATTACAGAAATCTGGAAGCACTCAGTTGCCAAAGCCTTCGTCTTTGATGCATCCGGTAGATTTTACTCGGATGTCGTCTGTATCTCCTTTGTATCGGGGAACCGTCGCTGGGTTATTGCACTGGGTCCGTTCTCAAAATATGCTGAGGAAAGGATGAAAAAAACGTGCAGATTCATTTTTCGGAAAAGCAGCGTAAAATTGTTGCAATTGCTGCGTTTCTTGCCGTTCTTGCTGTTATGGCGGGTATATTCTGGTATGTGGGACGGCCCATGCTTCAATTTGTATCTGAACCGGAACAGTTTCGACTCTGGGTAGATTCCCATGGAGTTTGGGGGAGGGTGCTGTTTCTTGGAATGGTGATCCTGCAGGTTGTAATTGCGTTTATTCCGGGGGAACCGCTGGAGATCGGCGCCGGATATGCGTTTGGCTTTTGGGAAGGAACGCTGTTATGTCTGCTTGGAATTATTCTAGGCAGTGTGTTGGTGTTTTTACTTGTACGAACTTTAGGAATTCGCTTTGTCGAAGTATTTTTTTCTCGGGAGAAGATATTGTCACTGCGGTTTTTGAAGAATAAACGGCGACGAAATTTTTGGATTTTTTTCATTCTTATGATCCCTGGGACTCCCAAAGATCTGCTGTCTTATTTTGTAGGTTTGACCAATATTAAACTGTTTCACTGGATTTTAATTACGTCGGTTGCGCGGATTCCGTCGATAATTACTTCTACGATTGGCGGGAATGCTTTAGGGGTTAGCAATTATTTTTTTGCGTTGCTTGTATTCTTGATTACAATGACTATCAGCGGGATTGGAATTCTGATTTATCATATCATCTGCAAGCGCTGCCAGAAGAAAAAGTAGTGATATCTCTATAGAAAGCAAAATAAATTGTTTTTTTGCGGCCTAAACTAAAATTACTGTCAAACTAAAAAAAACAATTTGAACAAAGAGCACAAGATCTTAAAGGGAAGCTAAATAAATATTTGTTCAGCGTTTGGACAGTTTTTTAAGAATACAAACCATTTTTTTAGTATCCCAGAAATCGTCCGTATGCTGAACGGCATAAGAACTTCGGATTTCTGATTCTGGGGTAATATTATATAGTAAATTTGGCCCCCAATATACGGGAGAATTTATCCGCACATTCGTATTTGTATTTTTTTCTCCGAAACGGTGACAACGGTCGGATGGTTGCCTATGTTCGGACCCAACCGCTACCCAGAAGTATTCTAGCTGCTCGGTATAAAAATTTTTTAACATTATAAGGAATTATATTGACTTCCAGCCCTGAATATCTGCATTTTGTTTTGAAACAATTATCGGAACTGGAACAAATTGCCGGCCACTCCATGATGACGAATACCTTCTCTATTATCGGGGAAAACTGATAGGAGGAATCTATGACAATTGGCTGCTATTAAAACCGACAACGGCAGCAACGGTTTTTCTGCCGGAAGTTTCGTATTAGATTCCGTATTCGGGTGCAAAAAAATGTCTGCATTTACCGAAACCTAAAAAAAGAAAACGATAGCTTCAATCATTTTTTCCGACACTTTTTCGACATTTTGAGTGATTTTCCAGGGAGTACTTGACAGAAAGCGTCCTATGTGCTATAATTTGGTCGGTTTGAAAAGTACGTTGAGGAAATCTTCTCAACTAGAATCCAAAGCAGAGTCTTTTCAAAGCAATTATTCTGGACCGCTCCTTTGGGGAGGCAAGGCCATACGGACAGCCGGGTCCAACGCCGCTTAGCAGCTTGCAGGCTGCATTATTGATTGAGTTCAAAGCTCAAATTTTATAAGTTGGTTCCTTCATAACCAGATGCGAGAAGCAAAACTTGTGAAACGGTCAATAAGAGTAGTAAAAGTATGATTGCTATATAGACTCTGACAAATCCCGTCTATTTTTCCGCCCCATGCCGGAAGACGCGCTTTCAATAAAACGCGGCCGGTCGAATATGTATGCGGATTTTGGTGCAAGTGATGCTGATAAAGCATAACTTGCATTTTTTTCGTTGGAAAAGGAACCTGAAATACGGAGGGGAAAATGGCAGAAAATCAACAAAAGAGGGATCAGCGCCGAGCACCTATTTACGAAGCGCTGGAACAATTCCGGAATATGAGAGTCGTTCCCTTTGACGTTCCGGGACACAAACGGGGACGGGGAAATCCGGAACTGGCTGCGTTTCTTGGACAGCAATGCGTAGGGGTTGATGTAAATAGTATGAAGCCCCTGGACAACCTATGCCACCCGGTATCGGTTATCGGAGAAGCGGAACAGTTAGCCGCCGAAGCATTTGGCGCAGCCCATGCGTTCCTGATGGTAGGCGGAACCACCAGCTCTGTACAAAGTATGGTCCTTACCACTTGCAAACGGGGAGACGAAATTATTCTTCCCCGCAATGTTCACCGCAGCGTCATTAATGCTCTTGTTCTGTGCGGTGCAATTCCAGTTTATGTTAACCCGGATGTGGATCAGCGCTTAGGCATTTCCTTGGGCATGAAGCAGGAGCAGGTGCAAAAGGCTATCGACCAGCATCCCAATGCTGTTGCCGTTCTTGTAAATAATCCTACTTATTACGGAATTTGTTCTGATTTGAAAGCAATTGTGGATATGGCGCACCGCGCCGGAATGCTTTGTCTGGCCGATGAAGCTCACGGAACTCATTTTTACTTTGGAGAAAATCTGCCGGTGTCTGCCATGGCAGCGGGCGCCGATATGGCAGCGGTTTCTATGCATAAAAGTGGAGGAAGTTTAACCCAATCCAGTCTGCTCCTGGCCGGCCCCAATATTCATGTCGGTTATGTACGGCAGATTATTAATCTAACTCAGACCACCTCGGGCAGCTATTTACTTATGAGTAGCTTGGATATCTCCCGGCGGAATCTGGCCCTGCGGGGAAAACAGGTGTTTCGTCAAGTATCAGAAATGGCCCAATACGCTCGAGAGGAAATCAATGAAATTGGCGGCTATTACGCCTTTGGAAAAGAATTAATTAATAATAACTCCGTGTTTGATTTTGACACAACCAAGCTTTCGGTGCACACGTTGGATATTGGCCTTGCAGGAATTGAAGTTTACGATATTCTCCGGGACGAATATGACATTCAGATTGAATTTGGTGACATCGGCAATATCTTGGCCTATCTTTCTATTGGCGACCGTCCGCAGGAGCTGGAACGGCTCGTCAGCGCCCTAACCGAAATTCGGCGGCGATACCATACCGACGGTTCGGGTTTGCTAAATCAGGAATACATCGACCCAGTAGTCGTCACTAGTCCCCAGGAAGCATTCTATGCTGATAAGGTCAGTCTTCCCCTGCGAGAAACAGAAGGACGGGTTTGCAGCGAGTTTGTAATGTGCTACCCGCCGGGAATTCCTATTTTGGCTCCAGGAGAACGAATTACCGGAGAAATCCTGGACTATATTGAATATGCAAAAAGCAAAGGGTGCAGTATGACCGGACCGGAGGATCCAAAGATCTTGCGGTTGAATGTATTGAGTTGACTCGGTAAAATTCCAACGGAAAGGCGATAATGAATGATATGGAAATCTGGTTTAGCGAATTTCATACCCCGGATGTAAAACATTCCATTCGAGTGGAAAAGCATCTGTATTCCAAGCAGAGTGACTATCAGCGCATTGATATTTTTGAAACTCCGGAATTTGGCCGTATTCTGGCTCTGGATGGAAACGTTATGCTTACCGAACGGGACGAATTTATTTACGACGAAATGATCACTCATGTTCCGATGGCTGTACACTCACAGATTAAAGACATTCTGGTCATTGGCGCTGGGGATGGAGGTGTAGTCCGGGAATTGACCCGTTATGACCGGGTGGAACGGATTGATTTGGTGGAAATGGATCCCCAGGTGGTGGAAGCCTGTCGCGCATTTTTGCCGGGGAACGCCTGCCGTCTGGACGACCGCCGGGTAAAAATTTACTTTGAAAACGCTCTGCGCTTTATCCGACGCTGCGAAGCGGAATACGATCTGATTATTGTGGATTCCACCGACCCTTTCGGCCCGTCGGAGGGACTGTTTACCCGGGAATTCTACGGCAACTGCTACAATGCCCTCAAACCTGACGGAATTATGGTCAACCAGCAGGGTAGTCCCTTTTATGCCCACGATGCTGAGGCCATGCAGCGCAGCCATAAACGTATTGTTAACACTTTCCCAATCAGCAAGGTGTACCAGGCTCACATCCCCACCTACGCAGCAGGTTATTGGCTGTTTGGATTTGCAAGTAAAACCTATCATCCTACCGCAGACCTAAACGAAGATGCCTGGAAAGGGCTGAATCTGAGAACGCGATATTATACCACCCGGCTCCATGTAGGTGCATTTGCATTACCGGCATTTCTGGAGGATATGTTGCAGGAGGTCGAAGGATAACATGTCCATGGAACGGAACATCGAAACATTTCTTGGGTGCGACGCCGATTACAGTGCAGCTAAAATTGTCCTTTTTGGAGCTCCCTTTGACTCCACCACTTCGTTTCGACCCGGAGCAAGGTTTGGTCCGGCAGCCATGCGCCACGAAAGCTTTGGGCTTGAAACCTACAGTCCTTACCAGGACAAAGACCTGACTGATTACTCTGTGTTTGACAGCGGCAACCTGGAACTTTGCTTTGGAGACACTGCGCTGGCCCTGCATGCAATTGAATCCCAGGCTGCAAACATTTTTGACGCCGGAAAGCTACCTCTGCTTCTGGGAGGGGAGCATCTGGTCACATTAGGCAGTGTCCGAGCGGCAGCAGCCCGGTTTTCGGATCTACACATTATTCATTTTGATGCCCATGCGGATCTACGAGACGATTATCTGGGCGCCCGTCTGAGTCATGCCTGCGTATTGCGGCGCTGCCACGATTTATTGGGCGATGGGCGAATCCATCAGTTCTGCATTCGCAGCGGCGACCGGGAAGAATTTCGATTTGCCCGAGAACATACTGCGCTTCACCTGTTTGGCTTTGAAGGATTGGAGGAAACCGTTCAAAGACTGCAGCAAACCCGTGTTCCGGTCTATCTGACCATAGATTTGGATTGTCTGGACTGCGGAATTTTTCCAGGGACAGGAACACCGGAAGCCGGCGGCGTCAGTTTTGTTCAACTGCTCAGTGCCATAGAAACTGCAACCCGCTGCCGCATTGTCGGCGCTGACCTCAACGAACTGGCTCCCATGTTGGATCCTAGCGGAATATCTACCGCAACGGCCTGCAAGGTTCTTCGGGAACTGTTGCTTGCGCTGTTAAAACAGAACATTTGATATTTTAAAGTTAAGGACAAACCCAAAGGAGATTGAAATTATGAGCAAGGTGCTTGTGATCGGTTGCGGCGGCGTTGCCTCCGTTGCCATTCAAAAATGCTGTCAGGTCAGTGAAATATTTACGGAACTGTGCATTGCTAGCAGAACCAAAGAAAAATGTGACGCTCTGGCGGCCAAATTGGCAGGCAAAACAAAAACCGTTATCACCACTGCCAAGGTAAATGCCGATGATACGGCGCAGCTCGTCACTCTGATTCAAGGTTATCAGCCGGACCTTGTCATGAACATTGCACTCCCCTATCAGGACTTGACAATTATGGATGCCTGCCTAGCCTGCGGGGTCAACTATATGGACACTGCTAATTATGAGCCGGAAAACACCGAGGATCCGGAATGGCGGGCAATTTACGAAAAACGTTGCAAGGAAGCAGGATTTTCTGCCTACTTCGACTACTCATGGCAATACGCTTACCGCAAAAAATTTGAAGATGCCGGACTGGTTGCTTTACTGGGCTGTGGATTTGACCCAGGAGTGACCCAGGCCTATTGCGCTTATGCGAAAAAGCACCACTTCGACACCATCGACACCATTGATATTCTGGACTGCAATGGCGGGGATCATGGGTATGCCTTTGCTACCAATTTTAACCCAGAGATTAATCTGCGAGAGGTTTCCGCTCCAGGCAGTTACTGGCAGAGCGGCCACTGGGTGGAGATTCCTGCAATGTCCGTGAAACGGAAATACAATTTTGATCAGGTGGGGCAAAAGGATATGTACTTGCTTCACCACGAAGAAATTGAATCTTTGGCCCTGAACCTGCCGGAAGTCCAGCGCATCCGCTTTTTTATGACTTTCAGTCAGAGTTACCTGGATCATATGCGTTGTCTGGAAAATGTGGGAATGCTCTCTACAACCCCGGTGCTTTATGAGGGAAGAGAAATTGTTCCCATTCAGTTCCTTAAAGCGCTTTTGCCAGACCCCGCAAGTCTGGGACCTCGAACAAAGGGCAAAACCAATATTGGATGTATTTTTACCGGGAAAAAGGACGGCAAGGAAAAAAACTATTATATTTACAATGTTTGTGACCATCAGGAATGCTACCAGGAAGTCGGCTCTCAAGCCATTTCCTATACAACTGGCGTTCCAGCCATGTGCGGCGCGCTGATGCTACTAACTGGAAAATGGAACACTATAGGCGTGCATACAGTGGAAGAATTTGACCCCGATCCGTTTCTAGACGCACTGGACCGCTACGGTTTACCTCGCAGCGAAAACTACACCCCAGTGTTGGTTGACTGAATATGTCCAAAAGCCATCCGGCCTTTGAGGCACTCCCTCCCCTGGAAGAACTGCAATCCGTTCCCACACCGGCCTATCTGCTCCATGAGGGGAAACTGAAGCAAAACGGCAAAATTCTTGCTGGAGTAATGTCCCGTACCGGCTGCCGAATCCTGCTGGCCCAAAAAGCGTTTTCCAATTTTAATTTATACAGAACCTTTTCTCCTTTTTTAGCTGGAACCGAAGCCAGCGGTCTGTACGAGGCACGGCTAGGCAAGGAAGAAATGCCTGAGAAGGAAGTACACGTATTCTGCACCGCTTACCGGCAGGAAGAATTTGAAGAACTGCTTCAATATGCAGATCATATTGTATTCAATTCCCCCGGTCAGCTGAAAAAATTTGGTTCAGCTGCAAAAGCCGCAGGGAAAAGCCTGGGACTGCGCATCAATCCGGAATGCTCTACCCAGGAAGGGCATGCCATTTATGATCCCTGTGCCCCCGGAAGCCGCCTAGGTACCACCCGGGCCCAATGGAACGCCCAGATGACGGCTGAACGGATAGCGCTGCTGGACGGACTGCATTTTCACACACTGTGCGAACAGGACAGCGACGCTCTAGAAGTTACCTTAAAAGCTGTAGAAAACACATTCGGTGATATCTTACCCCGGATGCAATGTCTCAACTTTGGCGGCGGTCATCACATTACACGTCCAGGATACAACATTTCCCGGCTAGAACAGTGTATTCGATACGCACAGCAGACCTGGGGAGTCACAGTGTATCTGGAACCGGGGGAAGCCTGCGCCCTGAACGCCGGATTTCTACTTACTCGGGTACTGGATTTGCTACAGAACGGGGACACTCGGCTGGCAATTCTTGACATGAGCGCCGCCTGTCATACACCTGACGTGCTGGAAATGCCTTATCGGCCCCCGATTTATGGCAGCGGCGAACCGGGAAAAAAAGCAAACACCTACCGTTTGGGAGGTCCCTCTTGCTTGGCAGGCGATGTGCTGGGCGATTACAGTTTTGACACTCCGCTCCGGGAGGGTGATTTGCTGATTTTAGGAGATATGGCCAT
Organism: uncultured Clostridia bacterium; assembly: GCA_944386295.1. Lineage (GTDB taxonomy): Bacteria > Bacillota > Clostridia > Oscillospirales > UBA644 > CALXAO01. The sequence goes on from CALXAO010000033.1 coordinate 16,561, forward strand.
TTACACCACCTGTAAAAACAATACGTTTAATGGAATGCCCTTGCCGGCCATTTGGGTTCGAAGGGAAAACGGAGCGACTGAACCGCTGGTGACATTCGGTTACGAAGATTTTAAAAACAGATTGGGCCGAACAACTTTGGACGGAACGAACTGAAAAGGAGGACGAGCATATTCGAAACTTTTTGCAAAAACGCAAGGAATTTCTATCATACTTGCTGTTTGGTATACTAACTACAGCAGTAAATTACATTATTTATTTTACTTGCACAGGGCTGATTCGCATGAACTGGACAGCCGCCAACATTTTAGCCTGGTTGGGTGCAGTGCTGTTTGCTTATCTTACCAACCGAACACTGGTGTTTCACAGCAAAGAACGGAATTGGTTAAGCATTCTGCGGGAGGCGGGCCTGTTTTTAGGTGCCCGTCTCCTGTCTTTGGGTATCGATATGCTCATTATGTTTCTCTGTATGGACCTG
>CALXAO010000034.1 GCA_944386295.1 uncultured Clostridia bacterium
ACCGTGGATAAGCAAAAGAATCATTGATGACGGGAAAATACCCGAAGAAAGGCTTTTTCCCGCCTTATGAATATGTTTACTGTGTTACTAAGTACTGAGTTCTGCCAAAGGGTAAAAGCTATGTTTGTAAAAGGCATATGCGCCGAAACCCAAAAATTTGAGAAAGTAGAGGACATCAGGCATACACCCAAGTATAAGGCTTTGTATGAACGACGAAAAAGAGACAATTGAAAGAGTGTTTACGGATGTGAAAGAAAAGTACGCAACGCGATATCCCTCATATCGAGGCAATAATTCAATACTGCATAGGTGGAAAAGAGCTTACCTATACAGTGGCTAATTCAATTTTATCCGTTTTTTGTCAAAATGAAAATTATACCTCTGAATCTCGCTTGAAATTCAGGGGTATTTGACAGACTGAGTCTTAAAACAGAAATGTTTCAAAATTTTTTTGATTTATGCAGTGGCGGAAGAAATCGAGGCTTTGGCACCGTGGTTTTGGAGGGGGAGATCTTTTGTACCAGCTTATTTACAAAATGGAATTAAAATTTTCTTGATTCTATGCGGTTTTTCAGCATTTTCTTTTTGTTATAGCGGGTAGGATCACCAATCAACTGCAACCGCTGCTACAACCAAAAATCCGGTTTTTTTCGGTGTTCTTTACCATTGTTATTCTTTCAGTATACCGAAAATAAGTCAAACCAAGATTTCCGTTATTGACAGCAGCGAAATATTATGCTATAATAAATTGACTAATATATTTGCAAAAAAAATTTTAAGGAGAGTTTTTTATAGATTATCAATTATTTGCGCAGTTGTTCGTCTCTTCCAAGTGTGTGGACGATAAGGAGTTCATCAAGCGCGTGAGTTAGTAACTAAGATTAAGGAAACTCTCATTTCCGATAATGGGGATCAAAAGGATATTTAATATATAGAAAAGCAAATTGCAAGCAATTGATCTCCGTGAAAAAATGGAGCAACTTATTGAAGCCGGTGTAGCTGAGGGGCAAATAAACGACTTTAAAAAGCAAATCAGTGTATTGAAAGAATATTTTATCTAGTGTTCGCTGCACATTGAGCGTCCATTTCTGAAAGTTGATATTGTTCCACATAAGCCCTGCCGCTTCTCCCAAGCGCAAGCCGGTAAACGAAGGAGCACAAGACCGTATCCCAGCCGATAGACGCATTTCCCGTTTCCATAGCGTTCCGTAGCATGTTTGCAATACAGCTTGATTTGTTCCTTTGACAGCACTTAAGTGAATTCATGTTCTTCTGAGCTTTGTTCGATAGCTTGACGCCAAAACAGGAGTTTTTCAAAAGATAGTCTTTTATTATGGTGTATTGTAAATGCTGTTGAGACTCCGATATGCTTTTCGGATAAAAATAGGAACGCCCGTTATCATTGAGTCGATTGATGAATTTTTGAATATTCTTATGGGTGACGGGAAAGAACTGCATTCCCTTGAAATAGGGGATAATCTGATGATGAATCATTGTAGACCTTGGGCTTGAGTTCAATTTTTTTGTAGGTTGTTAGCCAGTTCAGCATATACTCCCCCACGGTCTGTTTGCGGGTTTCCGTATAGGTGCCGCTGGCGATCTGTTTGGCAAATTTTTTGTATTTCTTGTCCAGCTTCGCTTTGGTCTTGGCATAAAGGTACTTTTTACCGTAGTATGCATTTTTATGGCAGTAAACACGTTTACTCTCGTTTTCCGTTTTTACTGTAACCGCACTACAACCACAGAAGAGGATCAAAACAGAATAAAAAGCGGGAAAATCGGGCATTTGCCGCATAATTTTCAGATAGAAAAAGTGCGTCAAACCCGCATAAGTACTGGATTTGACGCACTTTTCGCTTTGTCTATGGGCTATAAAAAGATTTTTCTTGCGATCGGGTCGAAAAACAAAAAAACGCTGAACCCAAAACGTATTGGGTCCAACGTCGTGCTGGCAGGGGCAGAAGGAATCGAACCCTCGGCACGTGGTTTTGGAGACCACTGCTCTACCGGCTGAGCTATACCCCTATATTGAATTGCTTTCCTATTATAGCATAATTTGCGCGGTTTTTCAAGGGGAAGAGTGTGATTTTTTTTTAAACTTGCAGAAGGAGTGGGAAATATAAAACAGGGTACATGGGCGAGGCTGCTCTCGCTGGAATTAAACGGGTTCAAGAATATTGAACATGGAATACTGGAAATGCCGGCCTGCGCGGAAGGGACCTATCGGGCGGATCGTGCGGAAGTATTGGGGATTTACGGGCAGAACGGGTCAGGAAAGACGGCTGTGATGGATGCGCTGTTTTTTCTTCGGCGGCTTTTGTGCGGGGAAGCCCTTCCCGGGGATACGGGAGATTTTATTGCAAAGCAATCTGAAACAGCTGCATGTACGGCAGCGTTTTTGCTGGGTGCCGGGGAAGAGACTTGGATTGCAGAGTATTCCTTTTCTCTAATCCGTCGGGAGGACCGGGGGAGCCTGGGAAGCGAATGTCTGACGATTCGTCGGCGGGACGGGGATGCTTGGACACCGAAGACGGTGCTGCTGCGGTATGACGCTTTGGCAGACAAGCTGTTTTTCCGGCCGGTCCGGCTGATACGCGGAGTGGGATCAGATGGGCGGATTGCGCTGGAGGTTGCCCGCCGTCTGTCGCTGCGGGAAGCCCATTCCTTTTTCTTTTCGTCGGATGTGAGGACTGTTTTGAACGGTCAGGAAGCCGACCGGATTCTGGAATTGCTGGGAGAATTTGGGCGTACTGGGCTGTTTGTCATTCGCCGGGAGCATGTCGGGGTGATTACCCTCAATGCCGCGCTTCCTATTTCCTTCCGGGAGAGAGACGCGGACGGAGCGCTGGACATTGGGGAAACGAAAATTTCCCTGACTGAGCCTACGGTTCTGCCCCAGGTGGAGTATGGGGAATTTCGCCTGCTGATCGAAGCTTTGCAGACAGTAATAAGCCTATTAATTCCGGGCATGGGGCTGGAGATTCGGGAATACGGCGGCCAGATTGTGCAGGACGGCCGGGAGGGAATACGGTTTGAGCTGCTTTCCATTCGGGGTGATGCCCGGATTCCCATCCGGTACGAATCGGAAGGAATTAAAAAAATTCTTTCGGTGCTCAGTCTGCTGATTGCCGTGTACAACGAATCCTCGGTTTGTGTGGCGATTGATGAGCTGGATGCGGGAATTTATGAATACTTGTTGGGTGAGCTGCTCCAGATTCTGGAAGAAAGCGGCCGTGGGCAGCTTTTGTTTACCTCCCATAATTTGCGGCCTCTGGAAATGATCGGGAAAAACGGGCTGATATTCACCACGGCGAACGCCCGCAACCGGTATGTGCGGCTGACGGGGACCGGCAGTGGAAATCTGCGGGACAGCTATCTGCGTAGTATTCATCTGGGAGGGCAGAAGGAATCCATGTATGAATCGGCCGACTCTTTTCGGATTGCCCGGGCAATGCGAAAGGCTGGAGGCGAGCGTCATGGGTAATATGCCGACGAAAAAAGTTGTTTTATTTTTGGTAGAGGGGATTACCGACCAGATGGCCCTGGGCATGGTGCTCTCCCAATTGATTGAAACCGATCGGGTGCGTTTTGCCGTAGCGAACGGGGATTTGTTTGTCCGAGGCGGGCGGGAAGGGCCGGAGAGCGCGGTACGCAAGCAGATTCAGAAGTTTCAAAGCCGATACAGGTTGAAGCGGAAAGACTTACGGCAAGTAGTTCATCTGATTGACACCGATGGGGCGTTTATTCCGGAAGAAAGCGTTCTGGCGGGGACAAATGCCAGGATTCAGTACGGTAAGAACTGTATAGAGTCCCTTTACGCAGATTCGGTCCGAGAACGGAATCGGACACGGCGGGCCGCTGCGTTGCGATTGTCTTCTTTAGAGACGGTAGATGGAATTCCTTATTCCATTTTTTATTTTTCCCGGAATCTGGAGCACGCGCTGCACGGGCGGGAAGACAATCTGTCTCCGGCCGAAAAACGCAGTCTTTCCGAAGAATTGGAAGACACGTACGCCGACTGCCCGGAGGAATTTTTACAGCTGCTCCGGTCGAAAGAGGTTGCGGTGCAGGGAGAGTACGCACAAACCTGGCAGTGGATTTTAGCGGCATGGAATTCTTTGAAACGGGGAAGTAATTTTTATTTGTTTTTTGAGGAGCGCGGAAAATGAATCAACAGAAGGAGCGGCTGATTTTGGCTGCGGATCAGAAAAATCTTCGGGTATCGCTGTATTCCCTGGAGGATATGGACTGGAGTCTTCCAGAGGCTGTCCGGTGGTATTTTACCCCAGGAGAAGAGCATCGGAGCTGTTTTTCCAATGTGTCGGGGATGAAATTCCGAAATTTTTCCGGAACCGGGCCGGTGGTGCTGATCTGCTGTTCGGGTGGGTTTGCCGGCATGGTTTCTTATCCCAGCGGGGAGCTGCTGTGGTCCACTGCGGCGAACGGAAATCTGCATTCGATTGAATTGCTGGAAAACGGGGATATCGCGCTGGCGGCCAGTACCGGCGGCTGGGTGCGGGTTTACAGTGCGGCGTCCGGATGGAAGGAATACGGGGAAATCGCTTCTGTAGGAGCCCATGGCGCACTGTGGGATCCGGAGGGAAAGCTGCTGTGGGGGACGGACCATCGGGCGCTGCGGGCCTATCGGGTGGGCAGCGGACTGCGGCCTTCTCTGGAAGAGGTGATCACAGTGCCTTTTTCCGGCCGGGGCCACGGGCATATGCTGGCTGCGGTTCCCGGGGAAGGTCGGTTTTGGGTGACGACAAGCTTTGACGGCGTTCTGCAATACGACCGGCAGGCCGGAACTTTTGTGGATTATCCTGGGGCTGTTGGCATAAATCGAAATGCGGTCAAAGGACTGGCGTCCTTTACGGAGCCGTTGTCTGCGGCCGTAACGATTCCGAACAAAACCTGGAAGCTCTGGGATACCGACCGGGTTCTGGTTCTGGAGGGGCCAGATCTGACACTGGAATCGGAACGGGTGGCCCCGGAAAGCGCCTTCTACAAAGTCGCGGCGTTTCGTGCCGAATATATCTGAAGGTGAAATCTGAAAAAAAAGAAAAATATGGGTTCTTTTTCTCCTTTTTTGTTGACAATAAGTTCTGATTGTGCTATAATAAATAAATCAGGGCTTTTTGTTTTGCCCGAAACAGAAAGGAATCGTTTAATTATGAAGAGTTTTGCAAAAATCCTTACATTGGTTCTTTCGGTTCTTCTTCTGACGGCTTGTTTTACCGGCTGTCAGCCCAAGGAGGAAGAGAAAAATGTTTTGAAGGTTGCTACCAACGCGGAATTCCCTCCCTTTGAATCTTTGGAAAACGGGGAATATGTGGGCTTTGATGTGGAGTTGATTCAACTGATCGCGGAAAAGCTGGAAATGACGGTGGAATTCAGCAATATGGAATTTGAAGCCGTGCTGGGCGCCATTACTTCCGGTACCTGCGATGTGGGTATTTCCGGTCTGACCATTAATGAGAAACGCCGGCTGTCAGTAGACTTCAGCGATCCTTACTATACCTCCTATCAAATCGTACTGGCTGCCGCGTCCAACGGGGCTTTCACGGCGACTAACAAAGAGGAAATGGATTTGCAGCTGGTGGGGAAAAAGATCGGCGTTTGTTCCGGTTACACCGGGGTTGCTTATGTGGAAGGGGACGAGGAAGCCGGGTATCCCGGAATTGCCGATGCCGATGTGCGGATTTACGACAATCTGAGCCTGGCGATCCTGGACCTGAAAAATGGCAACATTGACGCAATTGTCATGGACGACGTGCCGGCCCGGGCTGCTGCCGCAACGCAGGAAAACAAAGATGCGGTGAAGGTTTTCAATATTCCCCTGACTACAGAGGAATACGGAATTGCTCTTCGGAAGGGAAATACCGTGTTGGCCGAAAAGGTGAACAAGGCCCTGAAAGAACTGAAGGACGAGGGGAAAATCGACGAACTGCTGGAACGCTGGATCAGCGTTGTGGAATAAGAAAAAACGAATGGAATACCGCGTATGGCCTGGAGCGTTTCAGGCCATATGCGCTTTTTGAGGAATGGGTATGAATTCATTTGTATTGTTGGCGCAGGAAAGTCTGTTCCATGATTTTTTCGGTCGTTTGTACCGGGCGTTTATTGCAAACAACGGTTGGAAGGAAATGCTCCGGGGGCTGGAGGCGACCTTTTATATTTCCATTGGCGCTCTGATTCTCGGCATGGTGCTGGGGGCCTTGGTGGCGGTGGTCAAGGTGACTCCCGGAAAAGGAATTTTAAAGCGGATTCTGAATATAGTGGCCGATGTTTACATTACTGTAATCCGGGGGACGCCGGTTATGGTGCAGCTGATGCTGATGTACTTCGGGGTTTTTGCCGCTACCGGTATGGACGCGATTCTGGTAGCGACACTGGTGTTCGGGGTAAACAGCGGCGCTTATGTCGCGGAAGTATTCCGCAGCGGAATTCAGGCCGTGGATCGGGGGCAAACCGAGGCCGGCCGCTCTTTGGGTCTGAGTTATGGGAAAACCATGTGGAAAATCGTGTTGCCCCAGGCGGTAAAAAATATTCTTCCTGCGCTGGGGAATGAGTTTATCGCTTTGATTAAAGAGACTTCCGTGGCAGGTTTTGTGACGGTGTTTGATCTGACCCGGGCGGCCCGTGCCATTGTTTCCCAAACCTACGACCCCTTTGTGCCGTACCTGGTTTTGGCCGCGGTATATCTGGTTCTTGTAATGATTGCCAGCGGACTGGTCAAATTATTGGAACGGAGGCTGAACAGAAGTGATCGAGGTTAAAGGGCTGTCCAAATCGTTTGGGAAGCTGGAAGTTCTCAGGGGAATTGATTACCGGATTGAAAAGGGCGAAAAGATTGTTGTGGTCGGTCCTTCCGGTTCGGGAAAAAGCACGTTCCTGCGCTGTCTGAATCTTTTAGAGGTTCCCACTGCCGGCGAGGTCTGGTTTGAGGGGGTGCGGATGAACGGAAAAAAATCGGATATTAACCGGTTGCGGCGGAAGATGGGCATGGTCTTCCAGCAGTTTAATCTGTTCCCGCATATGACGGTGCTGCGAAATCTGACGTTGGCGCCGACCCAGCTGGGGCTTGCGACAAAGGCGGAGGCCGAAGCCCGGGCGCTGGAGCTTCTCTGTCGGGTCGGACTGGAGGAAAAGGCGCGAAGCTACCCGAACCAGCTGTCCGGCGGACAAAAACAGCGGATTGCCATTGTCCGCGCCTTGACGATGAATCCGGATGTCATGCTTTTTGACGAGCCTACGTCCGCGCTGGACCCGGAAATGGTGGGAGAAGTGCTGGATCTGATGAAGCAGCTGGCCCGGGACGGCATGACTATGGTTGTGGTAACCCATGAAATGGGCTTTGCCCGGGAGGTTGCTACCAAAGTATTGTTTATGGATCAGGGGAAGATTCTGGAAGAGGCGCCGCCGGAGCAGTTTTTCTCCCGGCCCCAGAATCCCCGTGCCCAGGAATTTTTATCGAAAGTGCTTTGAGGGGGATGGAATGAACCGGGAAATTGCTCTTTTGGCACAGGAGTTCTCTTTACAGCCGTCCCATGCGGAAAATATTGTCCGTCTTCTGGACGACGGGAACACCGTGCCCTTTATTGCCCGTTACCGGAAGGAGATGACCGGAGCCTGCGATGACCAGGTGCTGCGGGAGGTGGCCGCCCGGCTGGAATATCTGCGGAATTTGCAGAAGCGACGGGAGGAAATCACCGCGCAGCTGACTGCGCAGGGAAATTGGTCCGGCGCGTTGGCGGAGGCTGTGGACCGGGCGGTCACATTAGCCGAATTGGAGGATTTGTACCGTCCTTTCCGGCCCAAGCGCCGAACCCGGGCGTCTGTGGCCCGGGAAAAGGGACTGCAGCCTCTGGCCGACGCTTTGCTGGCGCAAAATCCCGGCGCCGACCCTGGGCGGCTGGCCGGAGAGACCGGTTTGCCGGAGGAGGAAGCCTTAGGGGGAGCCTGTGACATTCTGGCGGAGCAGATTGCGGAGGACGCGTCTCTGCGCAAACGACTGCGGGAGGGGTATTTCCGGGAAGGTTTGCTTTGCAGCAAGGGTGCTACGGAAGAGGATTCCGTGTACCGGCAGTACTATGACTACACAGAGCCTCTTAAAAAGATTCCGTCCCATCGGATTTTGGCCGTAAATCGGGGGGAAAAGGAAGAAAAACTAAAAGTTTCTCTTGTTTGGGACGACGCGGAAGACACGGTCGTTAAGGCCTTTGTACGGGGAAATTGTCCCTGTTCCGCGCTGGTCCGGGCGGCCGCGGCGGACAGCTGGAAGCGTTTGCTAGAGCCTTCCATGGAACGGGAATTGCGGGCGGAATTGACCGACCGGGCCAATCAGCAGGCGATTCAAACCTTTGGAGCCAATCTGCGGCCCCTGCTTCTCCAGCCTCCGCTGAAGGGAAAAACTGTGCTGGCTGTGGATCCGGGATACCGGACCGGTTGTAAAATCTGTGTGGTTGATCCCACAGGCAAAGTTCTGGATGTAGGGGTAATTTATCCCACGTCGCCCCGCAGGGATACGGCTGGGGCGGCTCAACTGCTGCGGCAATGGATTGAACGGTACCGTGTGGACTGTTTTTCCGTGGGAAACGGTACGGCCTCGGCCGAAGCGGAAGCGTTTGTGGGGGAATTGGTCGGAGAATACGGCGGCCGTCTATCTTATGCCGTCGTCAGCGAAGCGGGTGCGTCGGTGTATTCCGCTTCCAAGCTTGGGGCGGAAGAGTTTCCGGAATTTGATGTATCCGTTCGGTCGGCGGTGTCTATTGCCCGGCGATTGCAGGATCCTCTGGCCGAGCTGGTTAAAATTGACCCGAAAGCGATTGGTGTTGGTCAGTACCAGCACGATATGCCCCCGGCCCGTTTGGACGAGACGCTTCGGGGCGTGGTGGAGGATTGTGTCAACCGGGTAGGGGTAGACTTGAATACCGCGTCTCCCTCTCTGCTTTCCTATGTGGCGGGAATTTCGGCCGCAGTTGCCCGGAACATTGCGTTGTATCGGGAGGAACACGGTGCATTCCGGAATCGGCGGCAGCTTTTAAAGGTTCCAAAGCTTGGCCCCCGGGCCTTTGAGCAGTGCGCCGGCTTTCTGCGAATTCCCGGCGGTGAAAATTTATTGGACAATACCGGGGTACATCCGGAATCCTATCCGGCAGCGGAAGCTTTGCTGGGCATTTTGGGATTTTCTTTGAAGGATGCCGGGGGCGGCGGGCTGACCGGCCGTCTTTCGACGGCGGCCCGGGACTTTGGAAAACCGAAGCTAGCGGAGCTGTGCGGTGTGGGACTGCCCACCCTGGAGGATATTCTTTTGGAACTGGAAAAGCCGGGCCGGGATATTCGGGATGCGCTGTCGCCGCCAGTTCTGCGCAGCGGTGCTATGGAACTGAAGGATCTCCAGCCAGGGATGATGCTGCAGGGAACCGTACGTAATGTAACCGACTTTGGCGCCTTTGTGGACGTTGGGGTTCACCGGGACGGGCTGGTTCATTTGTCTCAGCTGTCCGACCGCTATGTGAAGCATCCGTCGGAAGTGGTGAAGGTGGGCGATGTCGTTTCCGTCCGGGTTTTAAAGGTAGATCTTGTGAAAAATCAATTGGCCCTGTCCATGCGGACAGAAAAAGCGGGAGGGTGACTTGCTATGAAGATCTGTGTGCAGACCGGCGGTCTGATCGGTACGTACAGTCCGGCGGAGGCTTACCGACTGATTCGGGACGCGGGATTTGAAGGTGTTGACTGGAATATTGACCATGCCTGGTCCAATGCTATGGTTCGGAAGGACCCGTCCACTACGCCGGGAACCTGTATTTTTGAAAAGCCTTTGCCGGACGTATTGAAGTACTATCGGGAAGAGCTGGATGCGATCCGGGCCAACGGGTTGACCGTTTCCCAGGCCCACGCGCCGTTTCCGGCATTTGTGCCGGGATTTCCGGATTTTTTGGAGTACGCCATCGGCATTTATGTTCGGTGTATCGAGCTGTGCCGTGCGGTGGACTGCCCCAATCTGGTGGTGCACGGAATTTCCTGGCCCTTTGGTGAGCCGGATCTGTCCCGGGAAGAGGTCTACCGGTTGAACCTGCATTTATACCGAGGGTTGATGCCCGCCCTGAAGGAGGGTGGGGTGACGGTCTGTCTGGAAAATCTCTTTACCCGTCGGGCCAAGACCTTTGAACAGGGCCATTGCGCGGTGCCGGAGGAAGCAGCGGCATTGATTGACCGGCTGAATGAAGAGGCTGGCAAGGAATGCTTTGGCCTCCTGTTGGATACGGGGCATCTGAACATTCTGCGCAGCTCTTTCCGCCGGTATGTGCCGGTGCTGGGCAAGCGGCTCAAGGCGCTGCATATCCACGACAACGATGCGTCGGAGGATCAGCACCTGGCTCCTTACTGCGGAGGAAATATTTGCTGGCCGGAGTTTTGCGATGTGTTGCGGGCGTGCGGCTATACCGGGGATTTGTGCTTTGAAACCTTTCGGCAGATTACGCCTGCGCACCTGTACGGTTTCCAGGAGATGGTGCCGGTGTCCCTTTCCTATATTGCCCGGACTGGGCAGGTGTTCCGGGCTCGAATCCAAGGCATGTCATAAAAAGTTTGTTTTCCGATTTTTGAGATTTCTCTTGACAAAATCTGGAAAATGATGTATAATAAGATCAGGGTAAGGAAGTTTTTTTCAAACACACAGCAGAACCTTTCCCTGCCACTTACTCCTTGTGATGTTTGTTGTGTGTTTGGGTGGTTTAAGATTGCCGTCCGTAATTTTTTGCGGTCGGCAGTCGGAATCACCCCCCACAGAAATCGAAAAGTTCGGAGCGCAGACTCCGTTTTTTTTATTTTTGCCGCGAAAAATTCGCGGCGGTTGTCACAGAAAGGTATGGTAAACTTTTTATGAAGTACGGAGAAAAATTGCGGGCCGCGGCTGCAAAAAAGACGTTGATTGCAGCCCACAGGGGCATGGCAGGAGGAAACATTCCTTGCAATACCTTAGCCGCGTTCCAAAACGCCTACCGACAGGGGGCGGATATCTTAGAGGCGGATGTGATCCGCAGTTCAGATGGAGAGCTGTTTGTATTTCATACTGGCATGGAGCCTTTCCACCTGTTTCGGCATATCCGTCTCAATCGGATGACGGCGGCGCAGATTCGGCAGGAACGGTATGTGAATCAGGACCTGGTGCCTACTGGATACGGTATTTTGCCGCTGGAGGAATTGCTGGAAACTTTCCGGGGAAAATGTTTTTTCAATCTGGACCATTGTTGGGGCCTAATGGAGGATGTGGCAAAAACTGTTCGTCGGTTCGGTATGGAAGAAGAGATTATTCTGAAAACGCCGGCAAAGGAGGCCTGTTACCGGGAAGTTGCCCAGACGGCGCCGGAGCTGATGTTTATGCCTATTCTGCGAACCGTGGACGACCAGAGTCCCTTGCTGTGGCAAATGAACCTGAACTATGTGGGTGCCGAGGTTTTATTTACCGAAGAAGATCAGCCGGTGGCTTCCGACGCTTTTATTGAACAGATGCACCGGGCCCGGATGCTTTTGTGGGCTAACGCCATTATTTACGATGAGACGGCGGTGCTCAGCGCCGGGCATACCGACGACCGGGCGATCGCTGGGGATCCCCAGGGAGGCTGGGGCTGGCTGGCAGATAAAAAGTTTGATATTATCCAGACCGACTGGCCCATTTTGGTACGATTGTTTTTGGAAGGCCGCTCCTGAGAGGGGCGGAACGGATTTTGCTTTTTTGCATACGATGATATTGAATCATTGGTGCGGAAGGGCAATTTTTTTGTAAAAAAACGCTTCCGCGGAAAGGGTGCGGTAAAATACATATGGAAACTCTGCGAAAAAATTCAAGAGGGCCTCTGGTGGAGCTGCTGCAAAGTGTGCTGAATCGGATGGGCTTTAACAGCGGAACGGTGGATGGAATCTTTGGGGATCGAACGGTTTCGGCCGTGATCCGGTTTCAAAATGCGGTAGGACTGACTGCCGACGGGATTGTGGGTGAGCGGACCTGGAATGCGCTAATGCCTTATATTCTGGGATATTTTACGGTAACGGTACGGCAGGGAGATACCTTTTGGCGTTTGGCGCAGCAATATCATACTTCAGTAACTGCCATTGAGGCGGCAAATCCCGGGGTGGATCCCCAGAATTTGCAGGTGGGGCAGCGCCTGACAATACCCACAGCAGACCCCGTGGTAATTACCAACATTTCATACAGCTATGAAATTCTTCAACTGAATCTGAAGGGACTTCTGGCCCGGTATCCCTTCCTAAAATCCGGATCGGTGGGCAACAGTGTTTTGGGACGGCCTATTCCTTTTCTTCAAATTGGTAGCGGCGGAGTTTCGGTGGGCTACAACGGGGCCCATCACGCCAATGAATGGATTACGGTTCCGGTTCTGATGCGTTTTGCGGAACAGCTTTGCCGGGGAAAAGCTTTCGGTCAAAGCCTGGCGGGGTATGATGTTCGCCGTCTGTTGGAAAAGGTTACATTCTGGATTGTTCCTATGGTCAATCCTGACGGTGTGGATCTGGTAACCGGTGGTATTAAACCGGACAGCGCGCCCTATCGGGCCGCCCAGGCCATGAACACGGGATTGCCCTTTCCTTCCGGCTGGAAAGCCAATATCCGGGGGGTGGACCTGAATCTGAATTACCCGGCCAACTGGGAAGAGGCCAAACGGATCAAATATGAACAGGGCTATACCCGGCCGGGCCCCCGGGATTTTGTAGGGGAATATCCTCTGTCGGAGCCGGAATCCGTAGCCATGGCGGAATTTACAAAACAGCATGATTTTCGCTTAATTCTGGCATATCACACCCAGGGAGAGCTGATTTACTGGAAATATTTGAACTACGAGCCGGAAAATTCCCTGGCCATTGCCCGTCAGTTTGCGGAGGTTAGCGGTTATGCAGTGGAGGAAACCCCTTACGGGTCCGGATTTGCCGGATACAAAGACTGGTTTATCCAGGAGTATAACCGGCCGGGATATACCATTGAGGCTGGACTGGGCAGCAATCCCTTGCCGATTTCCCAATTTCCCGATATCTGGAGGGACAATGTGGGAATTTTGGTGTTGGGTGGCGTGCTTTCGGTTTCCTGAAAAGCAAAGCGTTCCCTTGCGTTTTGGCGGGTGTTTGTAAGACAGCCAATCCTCCCCATGAGATTTTTCATAGGGAGGATTTTTGCATTTTGAAATGACTTAGAGATGCCAGCGAAGTGAGGGATTGACAACCCCTCTGTCCCTATAGGGCACCTCCCCTGTGTAAGGGGAGGCTTTGGTGCGGTGTATAATCGTATATGAAGCACTACACCGTCTGGTGTATAGAAGTGCGCTCTTGGTTTGTTCGATAAATCGGAATATCTCTTTCTATTGCTCAAGGCACTTCAGTATATACTCGGCTGGGTTTTCATTGTCAATCCAATAATCCGGGAATTTTCCTTTTCCAATTTCAAAATCGTTCTCATAAAACAACTTATAGGGGAGAAGTACGAAAATGCCTGAATTGATCAATCGATAAGGGCGCACTTCGCCAAAAAGGCCAACGCCAGCCGAAGGAGACCCTATGGTGATAGTGTTTTTACAAGACTGGGAAAAGGATATCGCATTTTCGGCAGAAGAGCCAGTTTGCTTATTCATGACAATATACAGTGTTCCGTCGTAAGTGGATCTTGTATGATCTAATACAGGCGCCTTTTGGAACTCATAATATTTGTCAGTGTCAGAATTTCCGACTACAGGACTATGCAGTATCGCGGTATCCATTTCGCATTGAACATAACCGTTCAAACCACGAAGGAATGCCTCTGGATACCTTGAATTTCCGCCATGATTATTGGAAAGATCCCAAATGGTAAAGTCTTTGCGGGCACATAACGCACCTATATGTAAGAAGTTACGCTCATGCTTTTCAATCTCTTCATAAAATTGATAGGATGTATTTGTAAAGATTGCATGAGTTGACTCCTCATTTAGCTGATACAAATTTGAACTGTGAGAATCCGAATGGCAACACCGTAACAGATGTGTCTTGCAACGATAACCGGATATTTCTATATAGCCAGGATCTTTCAGAGTGTAGCGACCGATGAGATAGCATTCATTTTGACAACCGGGAACTAAGGTCGGGAAAAGATCTCCATGAATATCACTGCTTTGCAGCGTAGTTTTATTCATCCGTAAATTGTTGCTTTCAATAACAATATAATGATCTGATTCCTTCTCGATAATCACATCTGTCACATACGGATTGTACGGCTGTAAAAATGCGCCCTCGAAATCGGCGTATAATACTGCAACGTGACCATCCATTAATATAGGTGATAGGGTTTGGTGCAGGATTTTACATAAATTGAGGCATAAAATAGAAGCATCAAATTTTGAAGATAGCTGATTAACCAGTTTGGACTTCAATTGTTCGAAATCATAACGAACCGAATAGTATTCATACCCGCTGTACGCATACTTTAAAAGAAAAAAGAATTGAGAAACATCTTCAATAGCATTTTCTATACTGATTGTTTTAGCTAAATCAGAAGAATTACATAAACGATCAAATGAATCCCAATCGGTACGCATACGATTGGCGACTTCAGTCTGAGAACGAGTCAAACCAAAATGATTATTATGCACGTAGAGTCGTTCAAATTCGTTTCGATTCATAGCAATGATTTCCTTTTTTACTTCTCATTCATTGGTTTGATTGCATTTATTCCACACAAGCATCTGATCAAGAAACAGGCATAGCAGTTGGTTCTACTGTGTCTGTTCACTGTCTTATGACCGCCCGGCATTTCGCGGGGCGCTTTGCTGGAATAAAACAGCGGAGGGCTCCATATATTGGACAAGAGTGTTTTGACTCTAAAGAAGTTCTTCCAGAGAAATTTGAGCGCGAACAGGGCCGGACAAAAACAGAATTTGGCAAGGGGTCGGGTTT
This sequence comes from uncultured Clostridia bacterium, assembly GCA_944386295.1. Taxonomy (GTDB): domain Bacteria; phylum Bacillota; class Clostridia; order Oscillospirales; family UBA644; genus CALXAO01. The sequence continues at coordinate 14,938 of CALXAO010000034.1, forward strand.
CCCTGTGCATCACAGGGAAAGGCGACGGCTGCGGCGTGGCGGCGCCATTGCTTGGGTGTACGTTCTAGGAATGCGGCGCGGAGGTCCGGCGGCAGTCGGTGGGCAATCCGGTCGGGCCTGGACAGGGCGGCCGCAGTCAGGGCTTGATTGGGAGGAAGTTGCCAGGACAGGGATTCGGCGCTGTAGCCCGCACTGTACAGGTCCATGGAAAGCAAGGCGTTCCAGGGGCCGGAACAGCTGTTTTCCTGTAAAAATTCGTGCAGTTCTTCCGCCAGGTCCAAAGGTCTGTTCCCTTGACCAAACCGTTTTTTCCGAGCCAGGAACCGAGCCAGTTCTTCCAGAAGAAGAAAGGTTTTCTGGCTTTGCCGGAAAAGAACCCCCAGGGTTCTGCGGCAGAGGCCAGAGTTGTAAAACCATTCCAGAACCTGTTCAATCTGTTTTAATTGACACAGTTCCCGATAGGTAATGGCGTCATTGTACAGAATTTCGTAAGGGGGATTGGGGCTGTAACAGTAGCCATATCGATTCCACAGGGAAGTGTCGGTTCCTTTTAAAATTTTCAGGAATCCCAGCTGAACGCAGTCCGCGCCCCAGGACAGAACTTCCTGAAGTGACTGTCCGAAGCGGGCGTAGGTTTCGCCCGGAAGTCCGGCAATCAGGTCTGCGTGTACCGAGACAGGTCCGCCGGCCAGTTGGAGAACCTTCTGTTTAATTTCTTCTGTGGTTCCCGGTCGATGAATGGCCTTTAGGGCTTCCGGGTCGGTAGACTGCACTCCGATTTCAAATTGTATTTGTCCCGGGCGGAGTGTGCGGCAGAGGGCTACGGTTTCTTCATCCAGCAGCCAGGCGGCAATTTCAACGTGAAACGAGGTGATTCCGTTGTCGTTTTCTTTTAAAAAACGCAGAATATTTTGGGTTCGCTTCCTGTCGTAATTAAAGGTTCGGTCGGTAAATTTGACCTGTCTAACGCCGGCCTGCAAAAACAGGCGCAGCTCTTCCTGAACCTGTGCTTCCGGCTTTGCCCGGATTTTGCCCTGGACGGAGGATAGGCAATATGCGCAGCGAAAGGGACAGCCCCGGGTGCTTTCATAGTATAGAATCCGGTCCTTCAGTCGGGGAAGCTCCTCTTCCGTATACGGAAAGGGCAGCGCTGTCAGATCGCAGATGGGGCGCGGGGCGGCGCCCTCCCAATATTGTCCTTCCCATAGCAGGGCGGTTCCTTCCGTTTTTTGCCGGAACAGGGTTTTTCGGAGATGTGCAGGTCCTTTCGTCAATGCGGCTTCCATTACTTTGGAAAAGGTGATTTCTCCTTCTCCTTTTAAAACCGCCCAGACCTGCCGGTGTGCCCGCAGGAAGGACTCGCACTCAAAGGAAACCTCTGGTCCGCCGCAAAGAATGGGGGTTTGGGGGAAGATTGCCGCTAGGTCGCGGATGACTTCCACGGTCTGCTTCAAATTGAAGATATAGACCGAAAATGCAAGAATATCTCCCTCCTGGGCCGCGATATCGGAGACGATCCATTCCCGGGGCTGATTGATGGTATATTCCAGCACTTGCCGCTCTTCTCCCGGGTGCAGCTCATATTGAGCCAGAGATCGGACCGCAGGAGAAGTGTGGGAAAATTTGCTGTTCAGAATAATTAAAAGTGTTTTCATGGGGAAAACGGTCCTTTCAAAACGAATTTTGGGAAAATCGAACGATATTATTCTTAATTTTACTATTTTTTTTTAATGATTTATGGGCAGAAATGTGGCGAAAAAGTAAAATATTTAAAATTTTCACGGAAAATACGGAATACCGATTGACATTTTCATGAAAACATGGTAACATAGAGACAAGACATTCGCCCCCTGTATGGCGGGATGTCGGTTTTGAGATGAAAGGTGGCTTATTATGAAGCAAAAGCGTATTCGTTTTTTTTCCTTGCTGCTTTCTCTGACGCTGCTGTTCCTTTGTATTTTGAGCGGATGTCAAAGCGTCGAGGATAAAATTCGAGAAGCCTTTACCCTGAATATGACTGAAACTGCCCTGCGCACCGGTGAAACGGCGCAGTTGACTGTGAATGACGGCCTGGAAGGAAAGTATCCCTATACTGCGACCTGGATTTCGGAAAATCCTTCTGTGGCTGCTGTCAATTCGGAGGGCTTGGTGATCGCGGTGACGGAAGGTTCGACCATTATCAATACTTCTGTGGTTGTGTCCGCTTCTTCCGATGTGACCCTGCAGCTCACCTGTCTTGTGACCGTGTCGAAAAATGACACGGCGCTAACCGGCGTTTCTTTTTCCGAAAGTATTTATACCGTTGCCTTGGGACAGACGCTGGATCTGCGGGAGGACGTGGTGTTCTCGCCCAACAACGCGGCCAATAAAAATCTGACCTGGACTTCAGCTACCCCTACGGTCGCTACGGTGGAAAACGGTGTGGTTACGCCGGTTGCTGAAGGAGTGACCAATATTTCCATTACATCTGAGGACGGACAGTTCCGGGCGGAATGCGTGGTTCGTGTTTCCACGTCCCAGGTGCCTGCCACCGGGCTGGAAATCAGCAAAACGTCTTTAACGATGAAAATCGGTGAGACGTCGGTTCTTTCCGCCTCGGTTCTTCCGGCGAGTGCCACTGGATATACGGTGGCCTGGACCTCTTCCAATACCGATATTGTGTCGGTGGCCAGCGGAACGCTGACAGCCAAGAGAAGTGGAAAGGTAACGGTGACAGCCACAATTCGAGACAGCCAAAATACATATACGGCGGTTTGCGCGGTAACCGTAACCGAAGAGGTCATAGAGATTCCTGCGACACGTGCCACACTGTCACCGGCCCGGATTGATATTGTTCTCGGGGAAACCGGTCCCTGGTCCTTTACTCCCACGGTAATTCCGGCCAATACCACTCAGACCGGAAGCTGGAGCTGCGACAGCGATATTATTAAAATTGATAAGACCAGCGGGCTGATTACTTTGGTCGGGGATATCGGTGAGAGTTCCAGCGTTCCTATAATTGTGACTTATACGATAGGTAGCGTGTCTGCAAAGGCAGTGGTCTTTGTCAGCCGCCCAAAGGTTACTATGACCCTCAATCAGTCTTCCTTGACGCTGCAGGACAGCGGACTGAATACAACAGCGACGCTTTCCGCGGTCTTTTCCGACCCTTCGGTGAATACCAACGTAACCTGGTCCTCCTCCAAGCCCTCGGTGGCGACGGTGGACGAAAACGGAATGGTGACGGCGGTGGCTCCCGGAACGGCGACCATTACGGCTACCAGTGTGACCGATTCCTCCCTATCGGCTTCCTGTACGGTCACAGTGGAAAAATCTCCTTATATTATTTTGACGGTCGGTGAGACCTGGCCGTTGGATCTCCAGGGAATTACCGATCCGGAGTGGAGCTATCCTCCCAGCTATGTTGCTATCAGTGGAGACAATGTACTGACCGCCCTGAAGATTACCAACGCGCCGATTGAAATTACGGCTATTTCCAAGTCGGACAATTCAAAGAAAATTACGTATTCCCTGATTATTCAGGAAGGAACGGATGACATTTCTCTGTCGATGAAATGCGGTTCCGAACTGAAAGTTGAAACCACTCTTATCGGTGTGAGCAAGTGGGAGATCTTGTCCAATACCGCCGATGCTTCTTTCAATAAGAACACCGGGGTACTGAAAGCCGGTGACAAAGCGGGTATGGTAGAGCTGCTCGCCACTTCGCCCAGCGGTGCGACGCAAAAGATCACCGTTGCTGTTACGCAGGAAGAGCTGAGTTTTTCATTGACTGCGGAGAAAAAATCTTATCAGCCGGGCGATACGGTTCGTCTGACGCTGAACGCGAACCGGAGTACGGAGGGCACGCTGGTCTGGGCGGTAACGCCTGTTGGCGCCGCGGTGCTTACAGGGGGAGAGCCTGCAGCCATTCAAGGAACGGAAGTGAAGGTTTCCTTTGTTCTTTCGGGTTCTCTGGAGCCGGAAACCTCGGTTACCTTTGTGGTAAACGTGATGGCGGACGGAACGGTTCTTGCAACGGAAACGATTACGGTTGCTATCGGAAAATAAGCGCGATTGCGCGGAGGGGAGCCGGGCGGATGCCCGGCTCCCCTTATGTTGCGGAAACGTTTCAATAAATTTTCTTCCCTACCCTTGCAATCCTGCAGGGGGTATGGTATAATACAAAGCATTGGAATGGATTGTGATTTGTTCTTTTAAGGGCATAAATCCGGAAGGCAGGAGTATTTTTATGAAATTATCAGATTTTTCCTATCAGCTGCCAGAACGGCTGATTGCGCAGACACCGCTGCCGCAACGGGACGGGAGTCGTTTGCTTGTGCTGGATAAAACCACCGGCGCCTATGAGGACCGTCAGTTTTCCCAGATTCCCGATTATCTGGAGCCGGGCGACTGCCTGATTCTGAATGATTCCCGGGTAATTCCGGCTCGTTTATTTGCCAAAAAGGAAACCGGAGCTGCGGTGGAAATTTTTCTGCTACGTCCGATAACCCCTGAAATGTGGGAATGTTTGGTCCGTCCTGGGCGGAAGGCCCAGATCGGGGACCGCCTGACTGTTGGTGATCTGACAGCTACAATAAAGGACATTGTCGCTGACGGAAACCGGCTGATTTCTTTTTGCGGCCGGGGGGAGATTACCGAGCGTCTCAAGGAGTTGGGGGAAGTGCCTCTTCCACCTTATATTAAAACTCGACTAGAGGATGCCGGCCGGTATCAGACGGTTTATGCCCGGCTGGACGGGTCGGTTGCAGCACCGACCGCAGGACTGCATTTTACGCCGGAGCTTTTGGAGCGGATTCGGGAAAAGGGTGTCCGGATCGGGTATGTGACGCTTCATGTGGGGCTTGGAACCTTTCGCCCGGTAAAGGAAGAGGACCCTACCCAACATAAAATGCATTCGGAATTCTATATTTTGCCACAAGCTACCGCCGATCTGGTCAATCAGACCCGGGCGACAGGAAAACGGGTGGTGGCGGTAGGTACTACCGCTTGCCGGACGTTGGAATCGGGAGCTAAGAAAGGGCTTCCGCTACAGGGAGGGAGTGGCGAGACGGATTTGTTTATTTATCCGGGCTATTCGTTTCAGGTGGTTGATCGGCTGATTACCAATTTTCATCTGCCGGAAAGCACCTTGCTTATGCTGGTTTCTGCTCTGGCTGGCCGGGAGAGGGTGTTGGCGGCATATCGCCATGCGGTCCAGGAAGAATACCGGTTTTTTTCCTTCGGTGATGCGATGTTTATCCGGTAAAAGGGAAATTCTTTCTGTTTTGCTGTTGAATTTTTGTCCCAACCCGTATGATATGTAGCTTCCGGCTTGCGGTTGCGCCAGCTTGTTTCCGGGATATTACTGATAAATTAACGGGGCTGTATTTTAGATCGGTTGGGGAAAGCTGTCATTTTTGGCCCTTTGGTGTTAGCTGTGTTATTGGTTACAATCGGCTCGTGTTGGAGGGAATTGCCCCGCTTTGGTGTGCGGTGTTGGCGGAAAGAGTAATGGCGGTATGCGACAGTAATAAATGCTTCCTTTTTTGTTTTATGAAAACCGGAATAAGTATACAGATTTGCGCTTTTTGGCGGCCGCCTCTTCGGACGGGGAGATAAACGGAATATCTGGATTTTCGGGAAAAATAGTAGCACCGGAAATCGGAGAGGTAACCGAAGGAGGTGCTGTGTATTTCCAGTTGCGGGACTGGGGGACGGGGAGTATATTCGGTTCGCGAAAAAACGCTTTAATAAAATTGATTCTGAAGACAAAGGAGGATAGGAGTATGTTTCGGTTGCTTTGTCAGGAGGGGACTGCCCGCCGGGGAGAATTTGTTACGCCCCACGGCGTGATTCAAACGCCGGTATTTATGAATGTGGGAACAGCTGCTGCGATCCGGGGTGGGCTGGGGGCTATGGATTTGAGCGTTCTGGGGACCCAGGTACTCCTGTGCAACACCTATCATTTACATCTGCGGCCGGGGGATGATGTGGTTTATGCCCTGGGCGGGCTACGGGAATTTACCCGGTGGTCCGGTCCGGTGCTGACTGACAGCGGCGGATTTCAGGTTTTTTCCCTGGCGGGACTACGAAAAATTACCGAAGAAGGCGTCACCTTCGCGTCTCATATTGACGGTCGGCGGATTTTTATGGGACCGGAGGAAAGTATGCGAATTCAATCACATCTGGCCTCTACCGTTGCCATGGCCTTTGACGAGTGCATTCAGAACCCCGCGCCCTACGAGTATACCCGCCGTTCCTGTGACCGGACCTATCGCTGGCTGGTTCGCTGTAAAGAGGAGTTGGACCGGCTCAACGGTAGAGAGGATACCCTGAACCGGAAGCAGATGCTGTTTGGAATCAATCAGGGAAGCACCTATTCCGATCTTCGGGTGGCGCATATGAAACAAATTGCCCGGTTGGATCTGGATGGATACGCGGTCGGAGGGCTGGCGGTGGGGGAAAGTGCCGAGGAAATGTACCGGGTGCTGGAAGCGGTAGAGCCCTTTATGCCAGCCGATCGCCCCCGGTATCTGATGGGGGTTGGAACACCGGTAAATATTTTGGAAAGCGTGGCGCGGGGCATTGATTTCTTTGATTGCGTTATGCCCAGCCGCAACGCCCGTCACGGGCATCTGTTTACCTCCCGGGGGATTATCAATATTGCAAACCAAAAATACCGGACAGATCCGGCTCCTGTGGATGAGGCCTGTGGCTGTCCTACCTGCCGTGATTTTTCTCGAGCTTATCTGCGGCACTTGATGAAGGCTGACGAAATGCTGTTTTTCCGGTTGGCGGTACAGCACAACCTGTATTTTTACAACCGGCTGGCCGCCGACATCCGCGCCGCACTGGAGGAAGGTCGGTTTCGGTCGTTTTATGCGGAAAAACGGGAAATTTACGGAAAACGGATCTGATGTTTCCCAAAAAAGCCCAGAAAAAGTACTTGCTATGGCTACAATTGTAGTGTATAATAAATCTAACTTTATGAAAATAACGGAGGTTGACCCATGAATCAATTTTTAGCCGCTTTTGTTCTGCTGACCGACGCAGTGTCTTCCAATACCGCAGGAGACGTCAGCGCGACGAATAATTTCTTATCGCTTCTGATGACTATTGGGCCGATTGCCCTGTTGTTGCTTGCCATGTGGTTTTTCCTGATTCGTCCTCAGAAAAAGCAGGAAAAGGAAAATAATAAGATGCGCAGTAACATTGAGGTTGGTGATAAGGTAACCACCATCGGAGGAATTACCGGGACAGTCCGGCAGATCAAGGACGATGACGTGCTGGTAATTGAAACCGGTGCGGACAAGTCTAAGGTGTCCATCAAACGTTGGGCAGTGCAGAGCAAGGATACTATTTCGGATAATTAAGTTCTATTCGCGTCCCGGCTGTCATAGTTTTTATTGTGGCGGAATGCGGGACGCGGAATTGTTTTTACGGCCCGTGTCATTCCGCGGAAAGGAAGGATACGGATGAATACGGAACGGAATTTTGCGGAACGATTGAAGCAGTCCTGGAGTGGCTTTGCTATTGGCACAGGCTTCGGGTTGCTGGTAACCGGGTTTTTGCTTTGTGTGTTTGCCCTGATTATGACTATTGGGGGCGTCCCGGATGGCCTGGTGAACCTGTTTGTGTTTCTCACTGCCTGCGGCGGGGCGTTTGCCTGCGGCTTTTTCGCGTTGGCCAAGCTGAAAAACAGCGGGCTGTGGAATGGAATGATTGCCGGCGGGATTTTCTTTTTGCTGCAGCTGATCCTAGGTCTTTTGTGGGGAGCTGAGTCGGTATTTTCTCTTTCCACGCTCCTGTTTCTGATTCTGGATCTGCTGGCCGGGGCTGGTGGCGGAATTGTATCGGTAAATCTGCTGGGAAAATAAACAAAAGCGTATGTTTTTCTGCCGGAAGGGTATACTAAAAGAATAAAAAATCATGACGGGGACAGAGCGGAATGAGTATTTTATTCTTTGGTTATATTTTCTGGATGGGCGGTATGGTTTATCAGGGGGTAGAGCTATACTGGAGCGGGAAAACCCATGGGAGCATGTTTTTTGCCGGGGGAATTTCCATGCTTCTGATTGACCTGCTGTGCAATGTGCTGTTTCCTCGGGCGCCGCTTTTGCTTTGCTGTCTGATGGGAAGCGCGGCCATTACCGGCGTGGAGCTGATAACCGGGATCATCTGCAATCTCTGGCTGAAAAAGAATGTATGGAATTACTCCACTTTCCGATGCCATTTCCTGGGACAGATCTGTCTGCGGTATTCCTGCTATTGGGGGCTTCTGACCGTGCCGGCGTTGGCGTTGTTGCGCCTGTTCCGTCAGTTGATGCTTGCCGGATAAGCAAAGGAAAGGATTTATGAAAAAATATACGCAAATTCTATGGGATTTTAATGGTACGCTGCTGGACGATGTGCAGACTGGAATTGACAGTATTAATGTTTTGCTGTCTCGTCGGGCGTTGCCAACATTGAGGAATAGGGAAGACTATTATCAGCATTTTCGGTTTCCCATTACCTCCTATTACCGGAGGGTTGGATTGGATCTGCAGGCGGAGGATTTTGACGCCCTGGCGGAGGAATGGATGGAACAGTATCTTCATTTTGTTTTGGATGCGGGGCTGTTTCCTGGAGTTATTTCCGTGCTGGAAAGGATTCGAGCGGAAGGAATTCCGCAAACGGTGTTTTCCGCGACCGAACGGGGGCTTCTTCTTCGGCAGATTGAACAGTTGGGAATTCTTCCTTTTTTCTCTGAGGTATTGGGCTTGGATAATATTCGGGCAGAAAGTAAAATTGCCCTAGGATTGGAATGGGTTGCCCGTCATCCGGGAGAGCGGACGCTTTTGATCGGGGATACAGATCACGATCGGGCCGCAGCAGCGGAAATGGGCGTTGACTGTGTGTTGATTGCTGGTGGCCATCAGCCAGCGGAACGGCTACAGGCCTGCGGTGTTCCGGTGCTGGATTGTTTGGAGAACTTGCCTGAATACATATTCGGGGAAACTGTTTGAACAGTTTCCCCGTTTTTTTAATTCTGTTTTCGTACCGTCAGGTACTCGTCCCGAAACCGGTAAAAAGGACAGGCCGCATCTCCCCGTTCCCGCAGACGGGAGGCTTCATCTTCATCTAGGTCTATGGTGCAGACAAAATCCTTCCAGTCTTCGTCGTATAAATAATGGATGCAACTTTCGCAGGAAGTTTTTGGTTGTTTCACGGTTGTTTCACCTCAATAAAATCGTAGTTTTTTAATGTGGGACAGAGGGTCAGGGTAAAATCCGTATAATTCTGTTGTGCTGCGGATGAAAAATAGCATTGCTCCACAGTTGCTTCCAGAGAAATTTTTTCCCCGACTGTCAGCGTAACCGGAACAATAACCCTGTCGGGAGAATAGTCCTCATAGCCGTATTCCTGATAAAGCTGCCGCAGCTGCTGGGTAGTATACGGCGGAGAAAAAAACACGCCTTTTTTGAGAATTTCCAAATTTTCCGGAGAAATACCGGCGTCTTTGTAGCGATAGATGGTCCGGCCCTGTTGTTTGGTTAGGCGGGGATCGGCAATGACCGCGTCATAACTTGCCCGGACCATGGCGAGATAATCGGTACCGTCCTGTCCGTTTTGGTCGGCAATGCTGTTTTGCTCTTTGGTGAAGATTTCTGTTTTTTTGCAGAGACTGTCATACATTTCCTGAGAAAGAAACTGAGGGAAGGGATAAAAGTCGTCTTGCCGGATGAGAAAAAACAAAATCCGGAACGAATTTTCCTTTTGGTATACCTGTACCGCGGAAATGTATCGGTTTTGATAGGAATCAAAGAATTCCGGGAAAGCGGTGGGATTGCTGTAGGTAATCAAATTTCCCTGTTTGTCTTTGGCTGTCAGCTGAAGGATGTCAGATTCGTCCAGGGTGACTCTGTTCCGCGCGTAATAGATCCGAAGGGTGGGAACATAGTCGGACCCATAAAGGACGCGAACGGAAAATCCCTCTTCTTCGTCCCACAGGCGAATCAGGGAACTGCTGCTAAGTTGCGTGTATCCTTCTGTGCTGGCTGCAATAAAATCCCGGACCTGCCGGTCTGCGTCATATACAGCTGCCGGGGTACAGCTACAAAGCAGGAACAAAAAAAGCAGTGAAAGTAGGTAGCAGGCATATTTTTTCATCAATCAATCGTCCTTTCCTGGTTGAATTGCGTTTCTGCGGGGACTTGCATGGTTACAGATCCGGGAAGAATTTGAATATGTACTCGGTCGGTTCGGAACAGGTCTCCGTCCAGATTGAGAAGCAGGTCTTTCCCCCGAATTTCGATTTCTTCCGCTGGGAAATGGGTAACATACCTGGTTTTGGTATGGGTTCCTTTCAACAGTGTGGGTAGCAGGGATAAAAAACGAAGCCGGGATATTTTGGGAATAAAATAAATTTCCAGTTTTCCGTCGTCCACAACTGCCTCCGGTGCAATACGGATTCCGCCGCCGTAATACTGGCCATTGGCTACTGCTGTCAAAAGGGCCGTTCCCTGCAGCAGACGTCCGTTTGCTTTTACCGTCAGGTCTACGCCAGAAAAAAAAAGAATGGTATAAAAAAGGGAAAGAATATAGCTGAACCTCCGAAGCCCCGGAAGTTTTTTAAATTTTTCGGCGTTTTGGACCACTTCTGCGTCAAAGCCCACCGACGCAATATTTAAAAAATACTGTCCGTCGGCTTCCGCGCAGTCAATTTTCCGGGAAGTCCATACACTATTTCGATTCAGCAGCGCCCTCCAGGTCCGTTCCCCAGAGGGAAGCGCCTGATAAAGAGTCCGGGCAAAGTCGTTGCCACTGCCGGCTGGAAGCAGACAAAGGCTGCTGCCGGAGGTCCTGGCTCCCTGGAGTGCTTCCCGTAGGGTGCCGTCTCCGCCCAGAATATACAACTCCCCTTCCGAACATTCCGCCGCCAGCTTTTCCCCGTCCCCAGCGGTTCCGGTACGGCAAATTTCCGTATTGGGCAGTTTTTTTCGCAGAAATTCTTCGGTTCCGGTCGGAAAACTGCCGCCGGCAACGGGATTCCAGATTAGTCGTTTCATTTTTATGGACCCTTCCTAATTTTGCAAAATAAAAAAAGATTTTCAATTTTTTTTGACAATTCTTGACAAGTCTATGGAAATGTGCTATGATAAAATTAAGTAAAAAGAAAGGAATTCTTTTTTTATGAAAAAAATGTTGGGAGAATTCAAAGCGTTTGTATTGCGGGGAAATGTGATGGACATGGCTGTAGGCTTGATTGTCGGCGGAATGTTTACCAAAATTGTAAACGCAGTGGTCAATGATCTGTTGAACCCCATAATCAGTCTGTTTACAGGAAACTATTCTTCGTTTGAGAATATGTTTTTGGTTCTTAAGCCCGGAGAAAACGGGCAGACGGTTTTTGCCACCCTGGCCGAGGCAAAGGAAGCAAGTGCTACCGTGCTGGCCTGGGGAGATGTGCTGCAGCTTGTAATCGACTTTCTTTTAACTGCTCTTTGCCTGTTTTTGATTGTCAAGGGGGTCAATGCTCTGCGGAATCGGGAAGAAAAACTGCGGGCCGCACTTTTGCGCAAAAAGGAAGAAGAGGTGGTCGCGGAAGAATCCGCAGTGCCGGCGAAGCCTGCGTTGACTAAGACGGAAGAACTGCTGACCGAAATCAAAGGGCTCTTGGAACAACAGCGGTCAGAGGAAAAATAACTGTCTATGGGAGTCCGGTTCTCTGTCGAAAAGGAGGGATTCCCTCTTTTCTTTTCCGCTTTATTATAGCATGGTTCCTCGGATTTTACAAGACATTTTCCCGAACAAAAAGCAACAAGTGGGAAATATATGCAGATTGTAATACCTCCATGCTTTTTTGATAGTTGCGTTTTTTCTGAAAATGTGATATAATAATCTTAATGTGTATAGCAGAACTGATGTTACAGAAGAAGGAGACCAGAAGAGATGAGAAAAACGAAGGAAAGAGTGGAAAGTGTGGAAAGCCTGGAGAGTGCGTTGAATGAAGTGAGGGAAGCGCAGCGAATCTTTGCGGAATTCAGCCAGGAACAGGTGGAT
>CALXAO010000035.1 GCA_944386295.1 uncultured Clostridia bacterium
TAAATGCGAAACTTCAGATCGTCCAGCTTTTTGGCCAGAGAAACAATCTCAAACAGATCCTGTTTGGATACACTGACAAGCACACCCACATTATCCTGATGCACCGAGGATTTTAGCGTCATTCCAGCAGAGGTCAAGCCTTTAAACAACGCCTCGTCGACCGTCTTGCCGATGCCCAGGACTTCCCCTGTAGACTTCATTTCCGGCCCTAAATAGGAATTTACGTCTGACAGCTTTTCAAAGGAAAAAACTGGAACCTTGACACAGGTATAAGGAGGAATAGGTGCCAACCCGGTCCCGTACCCCAAAGATTTGAGCGGCCGATCCAGCATAACCTTGGACGCAAGATCTACCATGGGAATTCCGGTAACCTTGCTAATGTAAGGTACTGTCCGGGAAGCCCGAGGATTGACCTCAATTACATACAATTCGTTTTGCCAGATCAGATACTGGATATTTACCAGCCCCTTGGTTCCCAAAGACAACGCCAGCTTCGTAGAAGAATCAACTACGGTCTGGAGCATTTTATCATTAATGCTGTAAGGAGGATAGACGGCAATAGAGTCCCCGCTGTGAATTCCCGCCCGCTCGATATGCTCCATAACTCCGGGAATCAGCACATCCCGACCGTCAGAAATCACGTCCACTTCCAACTCGGTGCCCATCATGTATTTATCTACAAGTACCGGATTTTCAATTCCGGTAGCCAAAATCCGCTCCATGTATTCCCGTACATCGGTTTCGTTATGGACAATCTGCATGTTTTGTCCACCGATAACATAGGAAGGTCGAAGCAACACCGGATATCCCAGAGTTTCCGCCGCTGTCAGAGCTTCCTCCAGATTCTTTACTCCCATACCTTTGGGCCGCTTAATACCATAAGATTCCAACAGTGCGTCAAATCGTTCCCGGTCTTCTGCCAAGTCGATGCCATCGGCAGAGGTACCCAGAATCCGGATTCCCTGTTTGTCCAGAAAACCCGTCAGCTTAATGGCGGTCTGTCCGCCAAAGGCAACCACCACTCCCACCGGGTTTTCCACCCGGATAATGTCCATAACATCCTCCGGGCAAAGTGGCTCAAAGTAGAGCCGATCGGCAGTATCATAGTCAGTAGAAACCGTTTCGGGGTTATTGTTGACAATGACAACGTCATAGCCCATTTCCTTCAGGGTCCACACACAGTGCACCGAGGAATAATCAAACTCGATCCCTTGTCCAATACGGATGGGACCGGAGCCAATTACCATAATAGTAGGCTTCCCGGAACGAGGAAAACTCCGGGATTCGCAAAACTCGTCACAGGAGGAGTAAAAATAGGGAGTTTCAGCAGCAAATTCCGCACCGCAGGTATCCACCATTTTATAAACAAAGTGCTTCTCTCCAGGCAGCCTGTTCATTCCGCTGAGCCGTCGGAGCGCCCCATCGGGATAGCCCAGCCGTTTGCCCTCGGTATACTGCGCGGCATCCATTCCTCCGGCAATGGACAATTCAAACCGAGCTAAACCTAGAAGCTTATAGAGAAACCACCGGTCAATCCGAGTCACATCATAAATATGATCCACGCTGACACCAGTTTTGAGAGCTTCAAACACGGTAAACAGCCGGCGGTCATCGGGAGTTGCCAGCCGTTCCTCCAAAGAAGCATCGGAAACCGGTTTGGCATTGAGCGTATCCAGAGAAATTTCCGCGCCCCGGACCGCTTTCAGAATCGCCATTTCAAAAGACGGGGCAATGGACATCACCTCGCCGGTAGCTTTCATCTGGGTTCCCAGCACCCGGGAAGACCCCGCGAATTTATCAAAGGGCCACTTCGGCAATTTTACAACTACATAGTCTACCGTGGGTTCAAAGCAGGCACAGGTTTTTCCGGTGATATCGTTTTTAATTTCGTCCAGAGTATACCCCAGAGCAACTTTTGTAGTAATTTTTGCAATGGGATATCCAGTGGCCTTGGACGCTAGGGCCGAGGAACGGGACACCCGGGGATTGACCTCGATGACAGCGTACTCAAAAGAATCGGGATTCAGAGCAAACTGACAATTGCAGCCGCCAATGATACCCAAAGCATTTACAATATTCAGCGAAGCAGCATGGAGCATCTGATATTCTTTACTGGACAGGGTTAAGGCCGGAGCAACCACGATGCTGTCCCCCGTATGAATTCCTACCGGATCAAAATTTTCCATACTGCACACAGCAATCACGTTACCCACAGCGTCCCGCATGGTTTCAAATTCAATTTCTTTCCATCCGAAAATGTACCGCTCCACCAGAATCTGCTGAATAGGGGAAGCCTCCAGTCCAGTGGCCGCGATAATTTTCAGCTCCTCCGGCGTATTTGCTACCCCGCCGCCGCCCCCACCCAGGGTAAAGGCAGGACGGACAATCACAGGATATCCAATCCGTCCGGCAATGTCCAGCGCTGTAGCCACATCATTGGCAATATCGGAAGGAATGGTAGGCTCGCCAATAGAGGTCATGGTTTCCTTGAACAGCTCCCGGTCTTCCGCCTTGTCGATGGCTTCGGCGTTTGTGCCAATCAGACGCACCCCGTGGCTTTGCAGAAAACCTTCCTTGTCCAGCTTCATAGCCAGGGTCAGCCCGGTTTGGCCTCCCAGGCCTGCCAGCAGACTGTCCGGCCGTTCCTTTTCAATGATCCGTTTGACCGTTTCTACAGTCAAAGGCTCTAAATAAATCTCATCGGCCAGAGCATTGTCGGTCATGATTGTAGCAGGGTTGGAATTAACAAGAACTACATTTATCCCTGCCTCTTTCAACACCCGGCAGGCCTGGGCGCCGGCATAGTCAAACTCGGCGGCCTGTCCAATTACAATCGGACCGGAACCGATTACAAGAACTTTGCGAATCGAACGGTCTAATGGCATCAGCGATTCCCTCCCATCATCGTAAGAAAGCGGTCAAACAGAAATCCGGTATCCCGGGGGCCGTTGCCGGACTCAGGATAAAACTGTACGGTAAAGGCATTCCATTCCGGGTAATCCAATCCCTCGCAGGTTCCGTCGTTGGCGTTGACAAAACTAACCGTCCCTTGGGACAGGCCCTCTGGAAGCACTACATATCCATGATTCTGACTGGTAATATACGTCCGGCCGGTTTCCGGCTGTCGGACCGGCTGATTTCCGCCCCGATGCCCGTGGAGAAGCTTTTCGGTTTTTCCGTCGGCGGCTAAAGCCGTCAACTGATGCCCCATCCCCACGCCAAATACCGGTAATTTTCCTAATAGTAAACGAAGCTGTGCAATGATCCCGGCATTTTCTGCAGGATCCCCTGGTCCATTGGACAATACCAGACCATCAAACTGCCCGGCAAGAATCTCTTTCGTCGAAGCAACAGCAGGAAAGACCGTAACAGTACAGCCTCTACGGCACAGTTCCCGGACAATGTCCCGTTTTGTTCCCAGATCCAACAAGGCTACCCGGCAACGGGCCTCCCCATCGGAAGAAAAGGTCACGGCCGTGCTTCGGGTCACCTGGGTTACAGCGTCTGTAATCCGGTAGCTTTTCAGTGCAGTCAGGTCCGTGGGAATCTGACTGCATATCATTGCGTTCAGCACACCCTTTTCCCGGAGAATCCGGGTGATCTGCCGGGTATCCACACCGCAGATCCCAGGAATGCCCTTTTCCCGCAGAAAAGCATCTAACGTGCCCTGTTGCCGGAAATTGGATGGGTTCACACACCATTCCCGAACCACATAGCCTTTCAGACAGCAATCCCCTTCCATGTCCTCCGGAATCATTCCGTAATTCCCGATCAAGGGAAAGGTCTGCAGTACAATTTGTCCGTAATATCCGGGGTCTGTCAGTGTTTCGATATACCCGCACACACCGGTGGTAAAGACCAATTCTCCCATCCCCTGTGGCGGAGCGCCAAAGGAACGGCCTTCAAAAACCGTGCCGTCTTCCAAAACCAAATATGCTTTTTCCATCATTGTTTTATTCCTCATCTTTCGGAAAGGCACTTGACAAGCACCGCTTTTTGCGCATGAAGTCGGTTTTCCGCTTCCTCAAAAATTTCTGCCGCGTGAGCCTCAAAAACCTTTGCCGTGATTTCCTCTTCTCGGTGTGCAGGCAGGCAGTGAAGCACCATAGCATCGGCTGCCGCTATCCCTAGGACAGCATCATTGATCTGATAGCCTCGGAAAATCTTTCGCCGGGCGTCCGCCTCCTCTTCCTGGCCCATTGAAGCCCACACATCGGTATATAAAACATCGGCACCAGCGGCAGCCTCAAAAACATCGGAAGTACAAAGGAAGGAACCGGTTTCGGCAGCCCACCGCATCAACTCGCTGTCCGGACGGTATCCATCGGGACAAGCCACCGTTACCCGCATACCCATCTTAATCCCCCCTACAATCAGAGAGTTTGTCATATTGTTTCCATCCCCAATATAGCAAAGGGTCTTGCCCTGTAAAGCTCCCTTCCTTTCTCGGATAGTCATCAGATCAGCTAACACCTGGCAGGGATGACAGTAGTCCGTCAACCCGTTGATAATGGGAATATTTCCCATAGCCGCAAGAGTTTCCACCTCTGATTGCTGGAAAGTTCGGATCATAATCCCATCCAGATACCGGGACAAAACTCGGGCAGTGTCCTCCGCCGGCTCTCCCCGACCGATCTGCAGATCTCGGGAAGAGAGAAACAGAGCGTGTCCTCCCAAATCGTACATCCCCACTTCAAAGGAAACTCGAGTCCGGGTAGAAGATTTCTCAAAAATCATTCCCAGCGTTTTGCCCTGGAGCAACGGATGGGGAATTCCGTGATGTTTTTCATATTTAAGCTGATCAGCCAGATTCAGGATCTCCAGAATCTCCTGCCGGGACAAATCCATCAGCTTCAGCAAATGTTTCATTCGGCACACACTCCTTTGATAATATCAACAGCTTTTTTCAGCAGATCCGTAGGGATATTCAAAGCCGGTAACAGCC
Organism: uncultured Clostridia bacterium; assembly: GCA_944386295.1. Taxonomy (GTDB): domain Bacteria; phylum Bacillota; class Clostridia; order Oscillospirales; family UBA644; genus CALXAO01. Next base: position 4,946 of record CALXAO010000035.1, read on the forward strand.
GGACCTTTTCCTTCGCCCGGATGACCAGTACACCTCGATCCATACAAGCAGAAATCACCTGCCCCGAGTCCTTTTCGGTTTCAATTCCCAACATCAATCCCATGCCAGTCACCGAACGGATTCCCGGTGCACCGGTTAGAGCATCCATAATATAACCCGACCGTTCTCGGACTCCAGCCAAAAGAGTCTCGTCAATGCGGGAAAGAATATTCAGGGCACCGGCACAACAGACAGGATTGCCTCCAAAGGTAGATCCATGCATCCCGGGTCCCAGCACATCCTGTGCCTTTTCCCCCAACAATGTAGCTCCGATGGGAAGACCGCCTCCCAACCCCTTGGCCGTAGTAACCACATCAGGTTGCACCCCGTAGTTCATATACCCGTACAGGGCTCCGCTGCGACCGTTGCCGATCTGCACCTCATCGGCCATAAGCAAAATGTCCTGCTGGGCTGCCAAATCAGCCAATCCCCGCACAAACTCCGGATCCAGAGGATTAACCCCGCCCTCGCCCTGCACGGCTTCAAATAAAATCCCAGCGACTTTATATTTGGCAAGCAACCGTTTTACATCTTCCAAATCATTAGTCCGGGCTGAAACGAATCCCTCCGGCAACGGCTGAAAATGCCGATGAAAGACCTCCTGTCCCGTAGCCGCCAAAGTTGCCAGGGTCCGGCCGTGGAAGCTACCGGACAGGGTCAGGATTCCATGGTGCTCCGGTCCCTTTTTCTGCGCGGCATACTGTCGGGCTACCTTGATGGCGCATTCGTTGGCTTCCGCCCCGGAATTGGAAAAAAACACCTTTTTCATCCCGGTCCGCAAACAAAGCTGTTCCGCAAGCCGGACACAGGGGGCAGAATAATACAAATTTGATGTATGCTGCAGAATCTGGGCCTGGGCAGAAATTGCTTCGGCCCAGGCATCGTCGGCAAAGCCGAAAGTATTCACGGCAATACCGCCTCCCAGATCGATATACTCCCGGCCGGTCTCGTCCCACACCAGGGACCCCTTTCCCTTGACAAGCTGTAACGGAAACCGTGCATATGTTCCGGCAATATACTGCCGGTCTAATTCCTGTATATTCATAGCTTTTTTCCCGAGACAAACATAGTCCCGATCCCTTCGTCAGTAAGAACTTCAATTAAAATAGAATGGGGAATCCTGCCGTCAATAATAAAAACCTTCTGTACCCCACGGCGAATTGCCTCGGTACAGCATTCAATTTTAGGGATCATCCCCCCGGAAATAACCTTTTCCCGGATCAGCTGCGGCACATCGCTGACATACACCTTGGAAATCAATGTAGAGGGGTCGTCCCTATCCCGCAGGATGCCGGCAATATCGGTCATGGAAATTAGACTTTCGGCGCCCAAAGAGGAAGCAACCTTGGAAGCAACCGTGTCAGCGTTGATATTGTATACATTTCCCTCATCATCACAACCTACGGTGGAGAGCACTGGAATATATCCTAGACTCAAAATATCCAACACCGGCGCAATGTTAACCTGAGCAACTTCTCCCACATAACCTAAACGGGCATCCTTCATAGAAGCCTTAATCATATGCCCGTCAATGCCGCACAGACCCATGGCCCGACCGCCCTTCCGCTGAAGAATGTTTACCAGATCCTTGTTGACCTTTCCGGCCAACACCATCTGAACAATATTCACCGTTTCCTTGTCAGTGACCCGCAGCCCATCCACGAATTCGCTCTTTTTTCCCAGCTTCGTCAGCGTATCGGTAATTTCTGGACCGCCGCCGTGAACAAGAACAACCTTAAGCCCAATCATAGACAAAAGTACAATATCCCCCATGACCGACTCCTGCAGTTCCCGGTTAACCATGGCATTGCCGCCGTACTTGACAACGATCACTTTATCTTTATACTTCTGAATATAGGGCAAAGCCTGGGTCAAAACCTCTCCCCGCTGGGAATTGGACAGTTCCATTTTTTCTTCCTCCTTTGTTCCATTCAACAAAACGGGGACTTTACGTCCGGTAGTCCCCGTTGATTTTCACATACTCGTAGGTCAAATCGCATCCCCAAGCAGTGGCAGCAGCCTTGCCGCTGTGCAGTTCCACCCGGATTTCAATTTCGCTTTCCAGCAGAATCTCTTTGGCTGTCTCTTCCGAAAAAGAAAGCCCCGCTCCGTTTTCGCACACAGAAATAATACCTTTTTTGGAAGCAAACGCCACATCCACCCTGGACACGTCTACGGCTACGCCACTATAGCCGATGGCACATAGAACACGTCCCCAGTTGGCATCGGCGCCAAACATAGCGGCCTTGACCAGAGAGGAACAGACCACGGCCTTTGCCACCGCCTTCGCAGTGGGAATCGAATCGGCACCGCAAACTTGGCATTCCAGGAATTTTGTCGCCCCTTCTCCGTCGGCGGCAATGCTCCGGCAAAGGGCTACGGTTACCGTATTCAACGCCTCAACAAATGTGGCATACTCCTCATTTTCCTCGGTAATTTCCGGATTTTCGGCCAACCCGTTGGCCAAAATGGAAACCATATCGTTAGTAGAGGTATCCCCGTCAATACTAACCATATTAAAGGTATTTTGTACATCGGTACGCAATGCTTTCTGAAGCAGAGCGGAAGAAATGGCGCAGTCGGTAGTCAAAAAAACCAGCATAGTCGCCAGATTGGGATGAATCATTCCCGATCCTTTGGCAATTCCTCCCAAACGGCATTCCCGCCCTCCTACCGTAAACCGCACGGCAATCTCCTTTCGCCGCAGATCGGTGGTCATAATGCCTTCCGCCGCTTGATCGCTGTGATCTCCCAGAGCCGCCACCAGTTCTGGAATACTGTCTCGGATAGGGGCAATATCAAGGGGCTGCCCAATCACACCGGTGGAAGCAACAATCACATCTTCCGCCGGAATCTTTAACTGTTCTCCCAGCAAACGGCAGGTTTGCTCTGCAACTTCCAGGCCATCGGCATTGCAGGTATTGGCATTGCCGCTGTTGCAGATCACTGCCTGGGCTATCCCGTTCGCTAAATGCGCCTTGGTAACCGTCAGCGGAGCTCCCTTCACCAGATTTGTCGTATACACCGCCGCGGCGCTGGCCGGCACTGCGCTGAAAATCAGGGCAAGATCCCGTTTGGTTTTGTTTTTGCGAATCCCACAGTGGATACCGCTGGCCGAAAAGCCCCGGGCGGCACACACACCGCCGGAAATCTGTTCCATATGCATTTTCTCTTTCATAATTCAAGTCCCACCGTTTCTTCCAGACCGAAAGCAATATTCATACACTGCACCGCAGCTCCTGAGGCGCCCTTTCCCAAATTGTCGTACCGAGCACAGAGAAGAATACGTTCATTATTGCCGGCTACCGAAATTTCCATGCTGTCCCGCCCGGAGAGCGCAATCGCCGAAAGGAAGCCGTCCTCTCCAGCCTCTTCTCGGAAAGTTACCACCGGCCCGGAATAGGATTGCCGGTATAGGGCACGGATATCTTCCACCGTCCCCTGAAGGCAGGAGGTAAACAAAGGTACAGTCACACACATACCACTGTAAAAATTCGCCACCACCGGGCAAAAAACCGGAGGCTGCGTCAATCCGCAAAGCACAGTCATTTCCGGCAAGTGCTTATGGGACTGTCCCAAGCCGTACTGCCGGGGTGCCGACAGCAGCCTGTCCCGGCCAGCATCTTCATACTGGGCGATCATCTGTTTTCCTCCGCCGCTGTAGCCAGTCACCGAATGACAGACCAACAAGGCATCTGCAGATAGCAGCCCGGCCCGAACCAAAGGAGCCACCAACGCAATAAAGCCGCTGGCATGACAGCCAGGCACTGCAATCCGGCGAGAGGAAACAATGGCATCTCGCAGTCCCAATTCCGGGAAGCCGTAGGTCCACCCCTCGACCGTCCGGTGGGCGGTAGAGGTATCAAAGATCACAGTATCCGGATTTTCCAACAAACCGACCGCCTCCCGTGCGGCAACGTCAGGCAGGCAGAGAAACGCCCCGTCCACTCCGTTGAGGGCCGCTTTCCGAGCAGCAGGGTCTTTGCGCTGTGACTCTGGTAACGTGACCAGTTCCAGATCGGTGCGGGAAGCCAACCGTTGAGCGATCCGAAGACCGGTAGTTCCGGCTGAACCGTCAATAAAGAGTTTCTTTTTCACGGACAATCCACTCCCGTAGCCATTGAATTTGTTCCTCCACCGAGGCAATGCAGGTGCCACCCCGGGAAGTTCGGCGATCCACGCAGGCCTTCAGGTCAATGGCACCGTACAGGTCTTCTTCAAACAAAGCAGAATACTCCTGATAAACCGCCAAAGGAAGATCTTCTAAAACTTTATTTTCTTTTTCACACCGGCTCACCAACTGTCCGGTGATTTTATAAGCACTCCGGAAGGGCAACCCCTTGCCCACCAGATAATCGGCAAGATCGGTTGCATTAATAAAGCCTTTCTGAGCCGCCTGCAGCATCTGTTCCCTGCGCACTCGCAAGGTAGCAAGCATGGGGATGAACACCCGCAGACAATTCTGCACTGTTTCCACGCCGTCAAACACCGCCTCCTTGTCCTCCTGCATATCTTTGTTATATGCCAAAGGCAGCCCCTTGAGCATGGTCAACGTACCCATTAAATCTCCGTAGACCCGTCCGGTTTTTCCCCGGACTAATTCGGCCATATCGGAATTTTTTTTCTGGGGCATGATACTGGAGCCGGTAGTATAGGCCTCGTCGATTTCCACGAACCGGAATTCCCAGGAAGACCAGAGAATCAGCTCTTCTGAAAAACGGGACAAATGGGTCATAATCAAAGAGAGCGCGGCAAGAATTTCCACACAGAAATCCCGATCGGACACCCCGTCCATGCTGTTGCGGCACACCCCGTCAAACCCCAGCGCAGACGCAGTCATTTCCCGGTCGGTAGGATAAGTAGTTCCAGCCAACGCACAGCAACCCAGGGGAGACTGATTCATGCGGCGGACCCCATCCCGGAGCCGTTCTGTATCCCGGGAAAACATCATGGCGTAGGCCATGAGATGATGGCCGAACACCACGGGCTGCGCCCGCTGCAAATGAGTATAGCCGGGCAAAATGACATCCTTCGTCTCCTCTGCCCGCCGGGCCAGGACTTCTTCCAGCGCCAGCAACTGCCTCCCAATTTCGACACAGGCGTCCCGGAGCCACATCCGCAGGTCCAGAGCCACCTGATCGTTCCGGCTCCGGGCAGTGTGAAGACGCTTCCCCACATCGCCGATGCGTTTGGTCAGCTCAGTTTCCACAAACATATGGATATCCTCACCACCGGCCGAAAAGTCCAGTGTCCCCCGGTCCAAATCTTCTAATATCCCAGCCAGGCCATCCACAATCCGCGCAGCATCCTTGTCGGAAATAATCCCCTGCCGTCCCAGCATGGCCGCATGAGCCATAGAGCCCCGGATATCCTGCCGGTACATCCGCCGGTCAAAATGCAAAGAAGAATTAAAATCATCCGCAACTGCGTCGGTCTTGCCCTCCGACCGGCCAGCCCACATTTTTTCACTCATGAAACGCTCCGATTATTTCTTATTTTTTTCCAGCATTCGGGCACGGACAGCTAACGGCAGCCCGTATAAATTAATAAACCCAGCCGAATCGGCCTGATTGTACACATGATCTTCCCCAAAAGTGGCAATCTCCTCAGAATAGAGGGAATACGCACTCCACGCCCCGGCCTTGATAATATTGCCTTTATACAGCTTCAAGCGAACCTTTCCGGTCACCGTCTCCTGAGTTTTGTCCACAAACGCTGACAGGGCCTCCCGCAGAGGCGTATACCACTGCCCGTTGTAAACCAATTCACCAAAAGTAATGGCCAGCTCCTGCTTTTTGTGCATAGTCATTTTGTCCAGACAAAGGGTTTCCAGATACCCGTGGGCAGCGTAAAGAATGGCACCGCCCGGAGTCTCATATACACCCCGGCACTTCATCCCTACCAACCGGTTTTCCACAACATCCAAAAGACCGATGCCGTTTTTTCCGCCCAGTTCATTGAGCTTCAGAATAATCTCCTTGGCGCTCATGGAGACGTCGTCTAAAGCCACCGGCATTCCCTGTTCAAAAGTCAAAGTAACATAGGTAGGCTTGTCCGGAGCCTGCATGGGAGATACCCCCATTTCCAGGAAGCCTTCTTTTTCGTATAGGGGTTCGTTGCCCGCATCCTCCAGGTCCAGTCCTTCGTGGGACAGATGCCACAAGTTTTTATCTTTGGAATAATTGGTTTCCCGGTTAATTTTCAAAGGAACATTGTGCGCCTCGGCATATTCAATCTCCTCTTCCCGAGATTTGATGGACCATTCCCGCCAGGGGGCAATGATCTTCATATCGGGGGCAAAGGCCTTGATGGTCAGCTCAAACCGGACCTGATCATTGCCCTTGCCGGTACAGCCGTGGCAAATGGCGTCGGCCCCTTCCTTCTGCGCAATCTCTACAATCCGCTTGGCAATCACGGGGCGGGCAAAAGAGGTCCCCAGCATATAATCCTCGTACAGAGCTCCGGCTTTGACGGTGGGAATAATAAAGTCGTTAACAAACTCTTCGGTCAGGTCTTCCACATACAACTTAGAAGCTCCGGTTTTCAAAGCTTTTTCCTCCAGACCCTCCAGTTCGTCGGCCTGTCCCACATTTCCCGAAACTGCAATCACCTCGCAATTGTTGTAGTTTTCCTTCAGCCAGGGAATAATAATGGAAGTATCCAGCCCTCCCGAATAAGCCAGAACCACTTTTTTGATTTCTTTTTTGTCCATAGATTTTTCCTCCCGTATCCGGTTCCGTATTGTTTTTTACATTATAGCACATTTTGCCGGATTATGCAAGGGCGGTTCATAAAAATTTTTCAGAATTGGGCATTTTCGTTGATTCCGACGGGGGAATCCGGGCAAAGGTTGTTTTATTTATGCATATTTTTAAAATTTATTCATTTAATCTTTATTTTATTCAAAATTTATGCATAAATATGCGACCCGAAGGCCGCATTATTCATTTTCTAAAGGCCGGGGATCCAGATTTCCCTCCCCGACCGGAACCCAAGTTTCCCGGAAGCCGCAATACAACGCGTATTCAGCAGCTAGACGAACTCCGTCGCCCAAAGTAGCCGCACTGTGACAGTCCCCTGACAGCAGAATCCGCCCACCTTTTTCCCGAACCCGGACCAGCCAGCGACTGTCGGGATAGGGAACCGTGCGCCGCCCCCGAACCATGGCACCGGCATTGATTTCAAAAATCATACCCGCCTCCGCCAGCACATCCACCGCCGTCAGGGCAGCCTTCCGATACCGGAAGGAATCGGGGTCAAACAACGCAGGACCGTCCTCATCGTACCGGGTCAGCAGATCAAAATGCCCCACAATCTGCGCCCCGAGGGAAGGCAGCCGGCACATCTGTCCGAAGTACTCCTCTGCAAAGGCATCCCGGTCTCCGCCAAAAGTTTCCCGAAGCAGACGCAACGACTCTTCCCGGCAGTGGTCTACCGGTCCGTACCCGGTTCCATCGGCAACAAAATGCACCGACCCAATGGCATAATCCAAGCCCTCCGGCACAGGTCCCGACAAAAGGTCCTGTTCCAATCCCAGGAACACAGGCATCCTCCCACGATATTCTTCCTTTAACATCAGGACCTCCCGGATATAGGCCTTGGTCCGCTCCGGAGACATGCACCAGGAAGAAGAAAAGGGAAGGAAAGAATGTCCGGAAAAGCCCAGCGATTCCATTCCAAGCTCCCAGGCCCGGCGTGCCATGTCCGTCGGCGTATCCTTTCCATCGCAGTAGGAGGAATGGACGTGATAGTCTCCTCTCATGAGGTCATTTTCTCCTGCTTGACCTTTTTATCGATTACATGCCGGGATGCCAATTCCCTACGGACATCCTCCACCGAAATCCCCATCTGGATCATAAGCACCAGCACATGGTAAGTCAGATCCGCGATCTCATACACCGCTTCCTTTTTGTCCTCTGCCTTTCCGGCAATAATAACCTCGGTGGCTTCTTCTCCCACCTTTTTGAGAATTTTATCCAACCCTTTTTCAAACAGATAGGTAGTATAGGATCCCTCTTTTTTTTCGGTGCGGCGCCCCTCAATCAATGCAGCCAATCCCTCTAGGGAAAAGGCCGACAAGGTATCGCTTTCGTAAAAAGGCAAGGAAAAGCAGGAATCAGTCCCTAAATGACAGGCCGGCCCGTCCTTTTTCACCTCTACCAGCAGCGCATCTCCATCGCAGTCTGCGGCAATCGAAACAATGTGCTGTACATTCCCGGAAGTCTCTCCCTTCCGCCACAGTTCCTGCCGAGACCGAGACCAGAAACATGTCCGGCCCTCCTGAATGCTGATTTCCAGGCTTTCCCGATTCATATAAGCCAAAGTCAAAACCTTTTTGCTATCTGCATCGACAACAACGGCCGGGATCAGTCCGTCCCCGTCAAATTTCAGTTGCTTTCTGTCTATCATACTGTTACTCCCGTTCTTCTTACGTTAATATTATGTTCCCACAGCGTCTGCTTTAGGTCCGGAATAGCGATCTGCCCGAAATGAAATACCGACGCCGCCAGTCCAGCGTCCACTCCAGGAAGGGTCTGAAACAGCTTGATAAAATCTTCTTTGCTTCCGGCACCGCCGGAAGCGATCACCGGGACGTTGACGGCGTCGCAGACCGCGGCCAGAAGTTCTAGGTCAAACCCCTTCTTGACCCCGTCAGTGTCAATGCTGTTGACCACAATCTCCCCCGCTCCGTTTTCCACGCCGCGGCGAAGCCAGGAAATGGCTTCAATGCCAGTATCGTCCCGGCCTCCCCGGCCAAATACCCGGAACTGTCCGTCCACCCTCTTAATGTCCGCCGATAGGACCACACACTGGGACCCGTACCGGATGGCGGCCCGCCGAATCAGATCCGGATCCCGGATGGCGCCGGTATTGACGCTGACTTTGTCGGCGCCGCATTTGAGCACCCGGTCAAAGTCCTCTACCCCGTTGATACCGCCCCCCACCGTAAGGGGAATAAAAATGGTGGAAGCGACCCTACAGAGAATGTCGGTAAACAGCCGTCGGTTCTCAGCAGAGGCAGTAATATCATAAAACACCAGTTCATCGGCGCCAGAACGACTGTAGTAATCGGCTAGCTTTACTGGATCAGACACATCGGCAAGGCCCAGAAAATTAACTCCTTTAACAACCCGGCCGTCCTTCACGTCCAAACAGGGAATAATTCGTTTGGTGATCATGTCTGCTTCCCTCCCGCGGCCAGTGCCTCCGAAAGAGTCAGCCGCCCCTCGTAAAGCGCTTTGCCCAAAATCGCCCCGTACAGTCCCATGTCCCGCAGAGCTTCCAGATCTTCTCGGGAAGTAATCCCGCCAGAAGCCACCAGATCCAAAGAGGTCTCCTTCGCTAGCTTCCGATACAGGGGAAGGTTAGTTCCGCTCAAAACTCCGTCTTTGGAAATATCGGTACAAATAATGGTCTTTCCACCCAACGCCTCCACCCGGCGGCAAAAGGAAAATCCGTCTTCGTCCAACACTGCCGTCCAGCCCCGGATAGCAACCTTTCCCTCTTTCAGATCCACGCCTACGGCAATCCTTTCCCCGTAACGGGAAAGCATACTTTCCAAAAATCCCGGCTCAGACACAGCGGCCGTTCCCAAAATGACGCGGAAAACCCCTGCCTCTAGGTACCGGCGGATGGTCTCTTCCTCCCGAATTCCGCCGCCTACTTGAGTTTTCAGGCCACTGGCAGCCACAGTCCGGCAAATCACATCAAAATTTACTGGCCGACCGACCTTTGCCCCCTCAAGATCCACCATATGCAGGTATTTCGCGCCCCCGTTCCGGAAACCCACAGCCACAGCGGTAGGATCGGAACTGTAAATTTTCATTTTAGCATAGTCTCCTTTGGTAAGACGAACGGCACTGCCCTGCACCAAATCTATGGCGGGAAAAATATTCATAGACAGTACTCCTTTCTTAAAATTGGCAGAAAGCTTTCAGGATTGACAGCCCTACCGGACCGCTTTTTTCGGGATGGAATTGAGTCCCATACACATTCCCCTGTGCCACAGCAGCTGTCAGTTCTTCTCCGTATTCAACAGTCGCGATCACCGAGTCAGCGCAGTCCCGGGCAGAATAGGAGTGAACAAAATACACCTCATCCCCCTCTCTTACCTCTGCGAACAAGAGGGACGGCTGGGTAACATGCAGGCCATTCCAGCCAATGTGAGGGATCTTGTGTACCGCAGGGTCTTTGGGTACAATAGGACAAACCTGACCCTTTAGCAGACCCAGCCCCTTATATCTTCCGTGTTCCAGACTTTCTTCAAACAGCATCTGCATTCCCAGACAAATTCCCAGCAAGGGTACTCCCTGCTCCGCCTGCCGGCAGACCAAACGGTCCAGGCCAGAAGCCCGCAGCTTTTCGGACGCATCCCCGAAAGCCCCTACCCCCGGAAGAATCAATCGGTCACAAGCGCCAAGCACCGCGGGATCATCACTAACCAGGGCGGTCTGTCCAATAGCGTAAAAAGAACTTTTTAAGGAAAACAAGTTTCCCACGCCGTAATCAACAATTCCTATCATAATTACAGGACACCTTTCGTGGATGGAATCCTATCTCCCAGCCGAGGGTCAGCAGACACTGCCTGCCCCAATGCTCGGGCAAAGGCCTTGAAGCAAGCTTCCAAAATATGGTGTGTATTGGTTCCCGTCAGTTGTCGCAAATGCAACGTCACCCCCGACGCACGAACAAAGGCTAGGAAAAACTCCCGTCCCAGTTCGGTATCAAAGCTGCCTATCTTTGCAGCGGGCAGCGTCACATCCCAAACTAGAAAACTCCGTCCGGAGCAATCAGCGGCACAAAGAACCAGGGTCTCATCCATAGGAAGGAGCATGCTTCCGTACCGTACAATACCCCGCTTTTCTCCCAACGCCTGGGCAAAGGCCTGTCCCAAACAAATGCCGATGTCCTCCACCGTGTGATGATCGTCCACCTGGACATCTCCCCGGCAGGTCAGAATCAGATCAAACCGGCTGTGCGCGGCAAAAAGGGTCAGCATGTGATCCAAAAAACCGCAACCTGTCTCTACCCGGCTTTCCCCTGTCCCGTCCAGATTCAGGGTCAGGGCAATTTTCGTTTCGGCGGTATCCCGCTGAATTTGTGCCGTTCTCATAACAATGTTCCTTTCGTTTCCCGTAAAATCTCTTCAGTGGCAGACAAAAACCGTTCCATCTGCTCCGGTGTACCCACCGTCACCCGGACAAACTCTCGAATCCGAGGCAGTCCGAAATGCCGCACCAAAACCCCCCGCTTCCGAAGCTTGCCATAATATTCCTCGCCTCTCAGTCCCGGGAAAGAGGCAAACAGAAAGTTTGTTTGGGACTCGGTTAGACAGAATCCCAGTTCTTTCAGCCGGGTAGCCGTCTTTTCCCGGGTCCGGACAATCCGGCAACAGTTCTCCATATAATAGGAATCCTCTTCCAGAGCAGCCAGGCCGGCCGCCATAGTCATACGGTTAACATTGTAGGGATTGGTGGAATATTTAATAGTATTCAAGTCCCGGATCAGCGCTCGATTTCCCATACAAAAGCCCAGTCGCGCTCCGGCCAAAGATCGGGATTTGGAAAAAGTCCGTGTAATCAGCAGGTTGTCGTACTCCGCAAGCAGCCCCAGGCAACTTTCCCCGCCAAAATCGATATAGGCCTCATCCACCACCACTACCCGGTCCCGGTGGGAAGCCAAAAGAGCCTCGATCTGTTCCGGCGGAAGATATCGCCCGGTAGGGGCGTTTGGATTGGCAAGAAACACCGTTTCCTCCGGACGGAAAGCCTCTAAATCCACCGACCAGTCCTCTTTCAAAGGAATTTCGCGGAACGGCACGCTGTTCAGCCGGGCAAATACCGGATAAAATCCGTAGGTAATATCCGGGAACGCGGCTGGATGGGAAGCGTCACAAAAGGCCATAAACGCAAAATTAAGAACTTCATCTGATCCGTTGGTCATCAGTATATTTTCATATTCTAAACCGTACCGAGCAGCAACCGCTTCAGTCAGGGTACGGCATTCCGGGTCGGAATACAGATGGAGCAAGTGGCTCTCCTCCTCCACCCGCTGGGACACTAAAGGCGCGGGAGGATAGGGAGATTCGTTGGTATTCAGTTTGATATATTTCCGGTCCCGAGGCTGTTCCCCGGGAACATAAGCTTCCAAGTCTTTATATTTGGTACTGAAAAAGCGGCTCATAGTATCTCCTCCGACCGGGCGACCGCGCTGTGGGCATGGGCAGACAGCCCTTCCTGCTCCGCAAAATACGCAATCTCCTCCTCCACCTGTGCCAATGCAGCGCGGGTATAATAGGTGAATTGTGTCTTTTTCACAAAGTCATCCACCGACAGAGGACTGGAAAAGCGGGCCGTACCAGAGGTAGGCAAGGTATGGTTGGTGCCGGCAAAATAATCCCCCAGGGCCTCGGGACAATACTTCCCCAGGAACACCGATCCGGCATGCCGAACCTTGTCCAGAAGATCAAAAGGGGTATCGCAACAGATCTCCAGATGCTCCGGGGCAATTCGGTTGGACAGTTCCACCGCTTCTACCAAGGAGGCACAGAGGATGATTTTTCCGTTGGCATCTACCGAAGCCCGGGCAATCTCCTTCCGAGGAAGGGTCTCCAGCTGCCGTTCCACCTCTTCCCGGACCGCCTCTGCCAGAGAACGACTGTCAGTCAGAAGTACGGCGGAGGCCATCCGGTCATGTTCTGCCTGGGACAAAAGGTCGGCAGCCACGGTCCGGGGCGAACAGGTACCATCGGCAATAACTAAAACTTCACTGGGGCCGGCAAACATATAAATTCCGACCTTACCGAACACCTGTCTTTTCGCCTCGGCCACATACGCATTTCCCGGCCCGACAATCTTGTCCACCGCCGGAATAGTTTCGGTTCCGTAAGCCAAGGCCGCCACCGCCTGGGCCCCCCCGGCTTTGAAAATCCGACCGACCCCGGCAATTTTGGCAGCCGCCAAGATCACAGGAGCAATACTTCCCGAAGCAGAGGGAGGCGACACCATCACAATCTCCCTGCATCCGGCAATCTTTGCCGGCAGAGCGTTCATAAGAACCGAGGAAGGATAACTGGCGGTTCCTCCTGGGACATACAGACCCACCCGGTCCAAAGGAATCACCTTTTGTCCCAACACGATTCCATCCTGCTCATTGATCACAAAGCTGTTCCGCAGCTGGTGCCTGTGAAAGGCTGTAATATTCTCCGCCGCCTTACGGAGAATTTCCAAAAACCGCTCCGGTACAGCGGCAAAGGCGGCATCGATATCCTCCTGCGTTACTTCTAAAGAGGTCAACTCTGCCTGATCAAACCGGCGGGCATATTCTAACAGGGCACAATCCCCTTCCATCCGGACCCGGGCAAGAATCTCCCGAACCGTATCCTCTACACCTCCGGGCCCTTCGGTTCGGGGAAAAATCCGGTCATAAGAAACCTGACTCAATTCATACAGTTGCATCATCGCGTTCCATCCTCCTTCCCGGCGCAAACCCGGGCAATTGCATCGCACAGGGGGCCAATCCGGTTATGACCGAACTGCCAAGCGGCCCGGTTAGCAATCAGCCGAGCGCTGACAGGAACGATCTCCTCCAGCACCGTCAGACCGTTTTCCCGCAAAGTCGTCCCTGTTTCCACAATATCGACAATCACATCCGACAGTCCAAGCAAAGGCGCAAGTTCAATCGAGCCGTTCAATTTGATAATATCAATTTCTCGACTCTGTTTCCGGTAATATTCTCCGGCAATCCGGGGAAATTTGGTCGCCACCCGGAGCACCCGTCCGGTATCGTCTCGGAATGTCTTTGGTCCGGCGACGGCCATGCGGCAACGGCCCATGTCCAGATCCAGAAGCTCATATACATCCGGAAGATATTCCAGCAGGATGTCCTTGCCGGCCACTCCAATATCTGCAGCTCCCCGTTCCACATAAATGGAGACATCCGACGGTTTCACCCAAAAGTAGCGAACACCCCGGGATCGATCCTCAAAAATCAGCTTCCGGCTGTTTTCCCGGATAGCGGGACATCCATACCCGGCCGCTTCAAAAATATCATATACCTTTTCGCCCAACCTTCCCTTAGGCAGAGCAACATCGATCATTCCATCAAACATTTTCGGCATCCTCCTCTCCTACCGTCAGGATCTTTCCGAACCGGCCGGCCGGAATCTCCTGGGACAGACGTACTGTCAGCCCTCGGTCGATCATCGCCTGTGCAGCCTGTAAGCAGGCGGCAGGAGAGGCCCCATTGGTCAGCAGCAGAACATCGGCATCATAGGGCGTCGGCTGTTCTAGCACCCGGAGCAAGTCGGGATACACAGCAAATCCCACCGCCGACCCGGGTTTTCCCATCTTCCGCAGCAAATTGTCATAACACCCGCCGGACAATACCCGGGAGGGAATCCCTTGCAGAAACCCCTGAAATACCAGTCCGCAATAGTAATTGGTTTCATACATCACCGACAGGTCAATACGAACTCGGTCAGCCGGAAGAACACCGGCAGCCAAGGCTAGACGATCAGCCGCCGCCTCCATTTCCGGAGAAAGAAGAAGCTCCCGCAACTGGGGCAGCACCTCTTCAGCGGAACCGTAAAGGCCAGATAAAGCCTTCAATCGGACGAGCGCATCTCGGGATATCTTATCTCCAAGACAGCTCTGTATCCCATGCAGATTCCGATCCCGGACACAATCCAGCACTTCCCGGCGCAGCTCCCCATCCAGTTTTAAAGCATCCAACATACCGCAGACTAGCCCCATGTCCGACAGATCCAGTAGCCAATCCCCACCCAAAAGTTTTAGGCTTTCGGCTGCCAACAGCACGACCTCACACCGATCTGTATCCGACAGAGCGCCGATACACTCCAGTCCCACCTGGGGAATCTCTCGGAAGCCAGCAGCACGGTCGTCCGCCCGATAAACATTCTCACTGTAATACAGCTTCCGAGGTGCAATCTCCCCGGCCCGGGTATTCTTTACCAAAGACAAAGTCACATCCGGTTTGAGCGCCATAAGCCGACCATTGGTATCGGTAAAGCTCAGAACGTCCTGGCTAAGCAAAAATGCCTGATTTTCGGCATACAGCCCATATTCTTCAAATTTACTAATCCGGTACGGAATGTACCCGTGTACATGATACAACTCCCGCAGCGCCGACACCGCCTGCTCTTCCCGGGTAAAAATCGATTTCATCCGTCGCAACCTTTCCCTCTTTAGAATGGAAATATTATACCACAGCTATCCTTGGTTGTCAATGGCACAAAGACAATTTCGTATACTTTACTAAAGCGCAGTGATAAATTAATAAAGCATTTTAGGCAAAACGCTTGACAACCTTTCGGTGACATGCTATAATACCTCCGGAAAGGAAGGATTTCACATGAATCGAGATCTGACAGCAGGAAAACCCAGCCGGGTATTATGGGCCTTTGCCCTGCCCCTGTTCGGAAGCGTAATTTTCCAGCAGCTGTACAACATTGCTGACAGCTTTATTGCCGGCCGCTTTGCCGGAAAAAACGCGCTGGCAGCGGTGGGAAATTCCTATGAGGTCACGCTGATTTTTCTGGCCTTTGCCTTTGGATGCAACACCGGCTGTTCGGTCATCTGCGCCCAACTTTTCGGCGCCCAGCGGTACGACCGGCTGAAAACGGCAGTCAGCACCACCTTTCTGTTCAGCGCCGCTCTATGCGCCTTTTTAATAATTGCCGGCTTTCTGGGAAGTGAGCCGTTGCTCCGTTTAATCCGAACGCCGGAGGAGATTCTTCCCGATTCGGTACTGTATCTGAACATTTACATTGCCGGATTACCCTTTTTATTTTTTTACAATATTGCCACCGGAATTTTCTCCGCCATGGGAGACAGCCGGACGCCCTTCGTATTTCTAGTCTGTTCCTCAGTGGCGAACGTTTTAATAGATCTTTGGTTTGTCTGCAGTTTTCAGATGGGCGTGGCGGGGGTAGCCTGGGCCACCTTTCTCTGTCAGGGCATCAGTTGTCTGCTGTCCCTACTCGTTCTGTTTAGCCGATTGAGGCAGTTGGAGGGAACGCACCGGTGGTTTTCCGCTCGTCTTTTGCAAGAAATCTTGACAGTAGCCGCCCCTAGTGCGCTACAGCAGGGTATTATTTCGGTAGGAAATATTTTAATCCAAAGCGTCGTTAATCCCTATGGGCCGAACGTCATTTCTGGCTATGCGGCAGCAGTCAAACTCAACAATCTTGTCACAACCTCGGTCACTGCCGTGGGAACTGCTGTATCCAACTTTTCGGCTCAAAACTACGGCGCGGGAAAAGTATCCCGCATTCGCAAGGGATACTGCAGCGGCATACAGATCGTTTGTCTGCTCTGCCTTCCTATTGCTGTTCTCTATTTTTTGTTTAGCCCTTTCTTGGTCAGTCAATTTCTGCCAGAGGATGATCGAGGAGCGGAGGTTATCCGCACCGGGGTACAATTTCTGCGGATTGTGGCACCCTTTTACTTTTTTGTAGCCGTTAAAATTGTTTCGGACGGCGTCCTGCGCGGAACCCGTCGAATGGGTGCGTTTATGATCTCCACCGGAACAGACCTGATTCTCCGGGTAGGACTGGCAATCCTGCTCTCTTTTCCTTTCGGCCCAGTGGGCATCTGGAGCGCCTGGCCAGGGGGATGGATTCTGGGAGCACTCATTGCCATTGTCTTTTGCCTGCAGCAGCTAAACCGTCTAGAAAAGAAATTACAGGAGATTTCCCACAATTAACAAAAAAAACATGCTTTCCCGCATACTTCTCCCTTTGTTTTTTCTTTTTTCCTCAACATTAAATCTATTTGCAATCGGCTGATTCTAACACGAAAAAAGAACTGATTGTTATCCAAGAACAAAAGTTATTATCAAAAAAAGTTTCCGGCATTGACCGGAGAATAACGGTTGGAGATATATACATAAATACAAACGGTCAACGGAAAAATCGCGCCTTATTTCTGTTGCAGAGGGAAATTACACCACATGTGCGGCGGCCGGCTCCTATCTGTATCTGGTGGAAAAAAGAACGCGGCTGACTCTCCGAAACCGGAATACTGGTGCCACACGAACACTGTATACCGTATCAGAGGAAATTCAGGCTCTTTATGCATTTGATTCATTGGTTTTCTTTCCCGCAGGAAACCAAGTTTTTTCGCTATCATATCTCCTCTGAACGATTGACCGAATCTGGAAAGAAGAGCTTCAGTCAGCAATCAAACAATCACCTTTATGAGGCCCAACCCTGCTTATGCAGAAGCCAAAGCTGCGGCAGAAGCAGGCAACGACGGAGTGCCAAAAATTTTGGATGCCGACGCCCAATAGCTGAATAAACGTTTCCACCTTTCCATAGACCCGAAAAGCACTCTTATGCAATATGATGTAGAAAGCATTTTAAGAGTCTGCCGCATTCCGAAATCTCTGTATTTTGGGTACAATTATAAAGAGGACTGACCGACGAAAATTCAGCGCAGACACAGGAAGAGTTTACGGTAGAAATAACCCAAGAAGCGCTTCCGTGAAAAATACGGCTCCTGTTTGTTCTCTTCACCACATGGACATACCCTGCGGAAAAATATCTTTCCCAAAATTTTGACACCGGCTACTTAAATCACGAAAGCTGCGACATATACGGAGGGAGCGGCAGCCTTTCTTTTGAAAACGCAATTCAATGCAGTGGCTATGGCAGGCATGATGTGTCCCATGTAATTTTACCGACTGTTATACAAGAACACAGGAAACCAGCATTACCACGGGGTGTCCGTTCATCTCCAATTCCACAGAAGAACAGTTGAAAATTTTCTTTCAATCATTGGAAACGCCCTTTTATCTACGTTATTATTCTCAAACGTTGCCGAGAACCACTTTCTAACTACTTTTGTTTAGTGATTATGTGCTATGGTTTTCGTATTATCTTGATAATCCATACAACGGGAACTTATCAAAATCTTATCAGCGTTGATAAAACCGATGGTTGCGAGAAAAGAATTGTCGCAAGCGGTTGTGCTTTACTCCTGAGCATTATAGCAGAAAAGTTTAGGATTTTCAAAGGCTTTATGAAATTAACTGCAAGGATTTCACTTCACACCATAGTTCATCATATTATCTTTTTTACCATCTCTGCCATTTCCTGCGGTGTTTCTTTATATCTACACTTTACCCATTCATCAAGCAAACCGCACAGATCATAAGCATAAAAGTGTTGCTTATAAACCTCTTTTGGCACATTGCTGTCACTCGGCTGCATAATAGCATAAAACGCATCATACATCGCCGACAGCATACCTGCCGCATATACCACGTCGAGTATATGACGAATGCTATAATTGTACTCAAAAAAGGTTTCTGTATTTGCAACAATAAACTCGGTTTTGATATAGACATCGTGTTCATCTGTCCAACGCTCCCACATACGAATGAATTTATAGGTAATTGCTTCGCTTTTGGTGGTAAAATTGCGAAACCAAGTTGTTCTGCCGACACCTGCCGTTTTCACAATTTCCGGTATTGTAATTTTTTCTATCGGTGTTGTTTTCAACAGTTTGATAGTAGCGTCTGACATACACTCTTTCAAATATTCCGTTGTTTTTGTTCCTCTGCTCATCTTCGCCTCCGAAAGAAAGGTATTATTTTACCAGAAAGTACCGTCTTGACAAAGTCATATTGACGGGCAATTCGTTTATCATTATAATAAAGGTACTATTAACAATAAGTGCTCAGTTCGGTTATTCCGTTGCCGTCATTGCAGTAAATGACAATGGACTGGTTCTCTGCCAAGCCAATTCTTTGGCAGACGCGCAAGCTTTAGGAAAAAACAATCCCTATTGTCTTGTAGGAAATAATATATTGGTGTCTTATTAGAAAATTAAAAATAACGGATATATCGATGAAATTATTACACCTCCCCACCATTCTTATCGCTGGACCTACAACGACACGCACCATTGGCAGGTTTGCGACGACTGCGGAGAGCCAATAACCAATCCGCAACTTCATGTCTATAGGATGGCCATAGGAACCATATGTATTGCTCAAAACAAAATAATGTTTCAATAAACAGTTGGAAAAAGGATATGGCAGCCGTTCTCTGCTTACTTCTTTTTTTACGCCAGGAAGCGCCGCAGCTGCACAAGAGCAATACCTCTGGAATCTTGGAACAACCGGGGAATCAATACCGGAAAACAGAACGGAGCTTCCTGCAGCACTGTACCGCATTCTTCCTCTCGGAGCCTATTATGGAAAAGAAAAAACGGTAACACTGCAAAATTTGAGCATGCCGACACCAATAGAATACAACCCAAAGACCGTGCTGATCGACACTCTGGTGCAGAAACATTATCTGAAACCCATCAAAGAAACCCAGTGGCCAACGGTAGAAGCCAACAAAGATAATTCCAGAATTCCAGCAAAGGAAGTAAAACAAACCTTTGAACACCTGTATGCCCTGGGGCTTTGCCATTTATTTTATAGAAAGGCTGTTAAACAGATATCCCAAAAGCATTATATAACCGGGCAATGGTTTGAAATGTTTCTTCTGGATTCAACAAACAACACCGATGTTTATATTCGGAACTTCGGGGCCGGTGGCGTACCGCCGAATCTGCAAATATATCAAAGACACCTGCACTACGCGCAAAAGAGAAACTATATATGACCGATTTGGCGTTTTTTATAAAACAGATTCTCCCGAGAAAACTTATAAAATTTTCTCCAACCTCAGGTTGCTGGATTGGACAACGCCTTCAACGCCGGGGAGGACTTGCCCAGAGGATTTGGAAACCAATCCTGACAACCCTTTTTCTCAGCTGTTCCAGGGAGAACTAGACCAACGCCTTCCCATCTACCGGCACACCTTTCCGGCAAAACGCCGAGAGCAGCTGGTATTGGGCATCCTCGGAATTGTACGAGGCAAATTAGGTTCTAGCGACAAAACCCTTCTTCGGGCAGCACTCCTAACTACAACCGGAGGAATTTGACTTTTTGTATAAAAAAAGACAGAGAATGAATCCTCTGTCTCAGCCTGTCAAACAACCCTGAATTTCAAGCGAGATTCAGGGGAATAATTTTTATTTTGACAAAAAACGGATAAAACTGAATTAAATCACCGTATAGGTAAGCTCTTTTCCACTTATGGGGGATTGAATTGTTGCCTCGGTATGGGGGGATATCGCGTTGCGTACTTTTCTTTCACATCCGTGAACACTCTTTCGATTGTCTCTTTTTCGTC
>CALXAO010000036.1 GCA_944386295.1 uncultured Clostridia bacterium
ATGTCCATAGTGATGTTCCTTTCAGAATTGTTGTTGTCCAATCTCAATTCTACCACAGGTTCGTCACTATGGATACTTTTTTCTGTTTTCTTACTATTGCAGGTTCATTTTACAATGCGCCTAAAAAGAATTGGGAACAAAAAGTAAAAAACTTTTGTTCCCATCTTTTAGTTTGTAGTTCAATCTTTTTGCAAGAGGATAACTTCCGCCCCTTTCGGCACTAAAAAAGCAAATCCATAAGTTCCGTCTCTGGCAATATAAACGGTGGGCTTATAGGAAACTGTTTTGCCGTTAATGGTAATAATCGGCGGGAAATAGGAGCGAAAGCCCTCAGCGCAAAGGAGTACTTGCCCGGTCATTCCATCTGCCGTCAGGGACAGTTCGCCGTTAACCGCTTTCTGCTGGATGCTTCCTCGTAGATTTCCCTGCAAAAGCAATGCCTGCAGTGTTTCTGCGCTGGTGCCATCGGGAAGCCGGATCAATTCCAGTTCAATCCGATCTCCGGGAATCAACTGTGCATTGCTTTCCGGAAATAGTTCTATTCCACCGGATTCATCGTGGCGGGCTGCCAGTATCGGCGTTTCCCTGACGCCGGATGCTGTCAACGCTGTAACGGAAACAATCCAAGCCTGTGTATCTGTTTCAGATTGCAGCAGTAGAATAGGCATAGCGCTCAGGTAAGCGGTTTCCGGATCATTCGCCGCTTTTTCTTTCAGTTGGTTTTCTCCGTCGGTATAGAGATAACTGACCTGGCCCAATTCTTGTCCCAAAAGTACTAGAGGAACAGCACGGGCACTGCTTTCTTTGCGAAAGGTATATTCCACGCGGTAAAATTCTGTGCCATCGGCCAGATGCAATGCTTTGGTTTTTCGCTCCCAGATGCCGTCTAGGGCAGTTTCTTCCAATTGTAGCAAGGCTGCATCTCCGTCTGCTGTCTCAATTCCATTTCGCCCGGTTAGCAGTCCTTTTTTCTCGGGCAGAGACCAAGTGTGTGGTGCTTTCCCAACCTCTGTTTTCCCCGTCAGGTTTTGGCTGGGACAAAGAGGGAATAGGCCGCCTTGGGCTGTCAGGGGCAAAAGGATGCCGCTTTCGTCCCTCAAAAGGATTTGTTCTGTGTCGGACAGAGTCATATAAATCATCCGATCGGTATTCATGCACAGCGAAAATTCTTTTGGCATTCCTTTAATTTGATAACATCCTCGGTAAAAATCATAACCGCCCGCTTCTCCTCCGGAAATCTGGAAAATGTCAGCTGGAAGAGGCGTGTGTTCCTCTTTTGCGGCCTGACGCAAGGAGGCAAAGTCGGTGGTGTACTCTGTAAAAATACGGAATCCCAAAGTGTTTCCGTTTTTCCATTGGATGCGAAGAACTGTTTCGCCGTCTTCGGCGGTTAGAACGGTTTCTTCTCCGTTGTTGTCCGGCGGAAGAATTAGTCCCAGAACTGTATCGTTTTCCAGCAGCAGTCCTACATATCGAACTCCTGTAGTAGGTGCATCTAAAGAAAAGATTCCGTCCGTTGTGCCGATTTCCCAGGCGCGGACACCTACCGGAATCCGGAGTTCGGTAAATAGGGTTTGCGGTGTTTCTTCTGGAAAAACTTGTTCATAATAATACAACCGGTTTGCATACATCCGCCAACCGGAGGTATATTGTCCTGCGGTTTCCCGCGATGCAAGGGTGGATAGGGTAATCTTGGAAATCTCCGTCCAAGCATCCTTTTCCGCCCCAGTCAACTGAATCCGAAGGGTTTGCAAAACCCCCTCCCAGTGCCGGTTGTCGGTAGGAATGGTCAGCGTAATAAAATCAGTTTCAGAAAGGGACAGATCCTCTACAGACAGAACTGTTAGGTCGCTGACTGGAACCCTGTCGGTGGCAAAGGCAATTTTTAGTCCGGAAAAGCCTTTACCACGCAGGGTTATCTGAATTAAACTGGTTTCGACTTCTGGTAGCGTCAGCTTTAGACCTGCTGCTCCTAAAAAAGGACGGTCGGTATCGGTAACAACCAGTTTCATTCCTCGATCTGTCCGCTGGAGCTTAACCTGATTGGTCAGTGCAGAAAATATTTGGTAGCCGGCGCTGCTGGACAGGTCATAACTTCGCACTGTTTGGGCCTCTTCCGGAAGGCCTTTGGTCAGTGCATGTTGGGCTCTGTTGTCTAGTTGGGCAAAATAAATCCCTTCTTCAGAAAGGACTGCCTGTCCTCCGGTTATAGTATAATTTCTTCCGTCCTGACCGACAAACCCGGTCCGGAGGGACTCTTCGTCCAGAAGAGGTGTTCCAGTGGCAGTGCTATCTAAACGGAACAGTCCGCTTTCTGTACTGACAGTGAGTTGTACCTGATCCGAACGGAGCTGAACTTGTCCTGGTTCCGATTGCGCAAAAACCCGGTTTGCTACCCGGTAAGCGGCGTTGAGGCTTTCCTTCCAGGAACTGTTTTCTCCGGCCAGATAAAGGTCTGGATCTCGGGATAGTGTGCGGTCCCAGCTGTTGCAGGCCGATAACAGCAAAGCGGTTGAGAGAAAAAGCAAAAGAGCGGTTTTTTTGTTCATTTTTGACCTATTCTTTCTGTAATGCGTAAAATTGCTTTTTGCCAAGATTAATTTTATTATATCTCATATTATTCTCTTTGTCAATACCAAAATGGAATTGCTTTTTTTAATGAAATTTTTTTTTATTTAGGCTGATTTATGGTTGTTTTGCTGATTTTTAAGAAGATTTTGCGTCATTTTTAATTTTTTCTTGCATTCTTTGGCAAACTATGATATAATAATATGGCTTGATTGGGCAGTCCTCTACGTTTTTCTCCGTACGAATGCCCGTGATTATCTTGACGTTATATCAGGAGGATTTGAGAAATGAACGATGTCATCAAAACGTTTACGGAAGGACAGCTCCGCGCGGAACCTTTTGTATTCGACATCGGCAGCACGGTTCGTATCCATGTGAAGATCAAAGAAGGCTCCCGGGAACGGATTCAGGTCTTTGAGGGTACTGTGATTGCCAAAAAACACGGCGGCGTTTCCGAGACTGTTACGGTCCGGCGGGTTGCCTACGGTGTAGGCGTGGAGCGTACGTTCCCCGTAAACTCTCCCAATATCGACAAGGTCGAAGTTGTCCGGAAAGGTAAAGTTCGCCGTGCGAAACTGTATTACCTGCGTGACAGAGTCGGCAAGGCGGCGAAGGTCAAAGAGGCTCTTTGAGTTTAGCCAGCCGATTGGAGAAAACCGTAAATAGTTAATAGTGAATAATTTCAAATGAGATATTATTCTCTATTAACTATTTTTGTTTTATGCTCTTTTCGGCGGAAGCCATGGGAAGGCATGTCTTTTTTATTATTGCATCTGCTTCCGGGAGAAGGGGGATTATGAGAACTGGTATACAATTGTTTTCTCCGCCTGCGGGACTGCGGATTTTTTTGCAGTGTATGTCCTTTTTTTTGGGTGCGGCTGTTGTCTGGTGCCTTTTGGGTGTTTTTGTGGCTCGCCCGTTGACGGTGGAAGAGGACGGCATGGCTCCGGCTTTGGCGCCGGAGGGTTTGTATTTAATGCTGTTCCGGAAAACAGACGGCGCTTTGCACCGGGGAGATCTTGTGGTGATCGACCCTCCGGTCATCAGTGACGAATCCCTTTGGGTTCGTCGGGTGATTGCCATTCCAGGACAAATTGTTTCCTGGGATTGGGAAGGAAATGTACTTGTGGATGGTGTTATTTTGTATGAGAGTTATGCCCAGGAGTTTGTCTGGGAGGTTCTTCCGGATCCAGTAACGGTTCCCGAAGGGTGTGTATATGTATTAGCCGATCAGCGCGGTTCTGTCTGCGACAGCAGCCGGCCGGAAGTGGGCTGTATCGCGTCGGCCCGGATTTTGGGAACGGTATGGTACCGTTTTCCCTCAGAAGCAGGAAAGGAGCGTTTAGGGAAATGACAGAGCAAGAAGATGTACAACAGGTGCCGGAACCGACTGTGGAATCTGCGGCAGCCGTTCCGGAACCGAAACGAAGTCCGGCAGCCTCGGTAACCGAGTTGGTTGAGACGCTGATTGTGGCTCTTGTTGCTGCCGTATTGCTGCTGACTCTGGTTTGCCGAACCGGAATTGTCCAGGGGCCTTCCATGCAGACAACTATGTTTGAAGGAGACCGGTACCTGATTTCTGATTTATTCTTTTTTCCAAAACAGGGGGATATTGTTGTCTTTCGTTCCCCGCTTCCCGGAGAAACGGAAGAACTTTGGATTAAACGGGTGATTGCCACTGAGGGACAGACGGTGTATATTAATGCAGAAGATGGAAAGGTCTATGTAGATGGGCAGGCATTGGAGGAGACATATCTAAACGGCATGGTCACTACACCCCGGACCGGAGAAAATCCGGTTACTGTTCCGGAAAACTGTGTGTTTGTTATGGGGGATAACCGAGGGAATTCCAAAGACAGCCGATACGCCGAAGTGGGGTGTATTGACACTCGCAGGATTATGGGTAAAGTGATTTTTCGGTTTTGGCCTTTGGACAAAATCGGTTTTGTAAAACATTGAACAGGATTCCCCGGCCAATTTGCCGGGGGATTTTTTAACAGGGAGAACAACATATGGACATTAATTGGTTGATACCGATTTATTCAACCCCTCCAAGAAACCCTTATAAATAAAGGGATTGTAAGATTTTAAATCTTGCACATTTTTTCAAATAAACTGCAAAAATGAACTAAATAAGTAAATTTTATT
>CALXAO010000037.1 GCA_944386295.1 uncultured Clostridia bacterium
TCTAACTGATTAACATACTGTAAAGGGCCGTGGTTGGATCTTTTCAGCACCTATCCACAGCATCTTTTACAGTGCAGCATATGTCCTTGGAGAGGGACAATAATAACTACTACTTTATTATGCAAGGTATGATTTTCATGGATGTCAGTTCGGTTCTTGATATTTTTACCAATCCTTCTGACCGGAGACCAATATATTACAACGATCCCCGGTATACCGATGAAACCATTCCCTATTACAGCAAAACGCTGCTGATTGCGAAAAACAATTCCTATTTTAACATCATCAACTGGGGGGACGACCGTTGGTATCCCGGCAGATATATGAACTCTAGAATTGTAAAAACCTATGTCTTTCATTTTATTTACGACGGCAAAGGCACAGTTAACGGTCTTCCAGTCCAGAAGGGGGACTGTTTTCTGATTCGACCCAATCAGGAGCATACCTTTCTGGGCGATGAAACCGATCCAATGAAATTTTATTGGATTGTCACTACGGGACACGGTATCCAATCTCTGCTGACCGAAACAAGCACCTTTTTATTTCCGGAAGCAGAGATCCGTCCAGTTTCTTTCCTGGAAAAGGAAAATGAAATTATCCGGCTGTTGCGGCAAGGCTTGTATACCTCCGGAGACAATCAGCAGGTTAGTTTGCTGTTGCGGGGTCTATTTCTGCAGATTCTCAGTCTACTGGCATCCCATGACAACCGAACAAGTTTAAAAAATTATTCCGAAACAATAAAGCAGGCACTGCTATATATAGAAGAAAAATATACCACAGGGCTTACGGTAGAAGAAGTTGCAGCGCATCTGAACATCAGCCGGAACCATTTATTCCGGCTGTTTGTTCAAGCGGTCGGCATCTCTCCCAAAGAATATATTACCCGCTGCCGGGTCAACGCCGCCGCCGTCTTACTGGATACCTACGCGGATTTGTCTACCCAGGAAATCGCATCCATGGTTGGATATTCCAGTTATCCGCCTTTTATTCAGGCCTTCCGGGATACATTTGCTTATACCCCAAAAGAATACCGAAAAGCAAGGGAGGACAAACCGGCCGGCAATTTTCAGTAAATCTGGGAACATTTCTTTTATTGCTATAGCAAAGATTATATCTGAAAAAGCACTTTTTTTTCTAACGAGCCATCCTGTTTTTTTTACAATAAAGGGCACAGCGCTGCAAAATTCCCAACGGATTAAAACATGTTACATTTCTTTATTTATTTGGAACATATCTTTATTGAATTCCCGGAATAAATATGATAAACTGTTAATAGTATTTGCAGAAGCTTTTTTGCAAAAAAACAAAAAACAGGAGGAATTTAAGATGAAAAAAGCACGTTTTCTTTCCATTGCGCTGGTACTGCTGTTTGTCTTCTCGATGATTCCGCTGACGGTTTCGGCGGCAGCATCAGTTTATGACGGCAAACCCAGCACGCAGCTTCGGACAGAAGGTGACAAGGTTTACATTGATTCGGCAGCGGATTTGGCACTTTTTTCCCAGAATGTATGCGGAGGCAATACCTATAAGGGCAAACAAATCCTGATTACTACCGATATCACATGGAACAGTGGCAAGGCTTCCGATTGGGCAACCAAAGCTCCGGCAAACAACTGGACTTCTATCGGAAACTGGGGAGCGGTACTGGAAGGATCGATTGACGGTCAAGGCCATACGATTTCCGGGCTTTACATGAACGTAACCACAGACAATAACGGATTTGTGGGCGCTACATGGGGAGATGTTGAAATCAAAAATCTTGCCATTGTCAATTCCTATTTCAAGGCAACTGGCAAAGGAAACCTGGGTGGCGTTGTCGGCGTAAACAAAGGCAACGGAACTCTGACAATTTCCAACGTATATTGCGACACCATTCTTGAATGCGATGCCAATGTAGTGGGCGGTCTTGTAAGCCGGATTCACGGAAACGGAACCGCAGTTTCCAAATTAGTGATGTCCAACAGTACCTTTGCCGGCTCTGTTACCGGAAAAGATTCGGTGGGAGGATTATTTGGATATTCCTATTCTAACCCTAGCGTTGGAGCTAATGCTGTCACGATTACCGACAGCACCAACTTGGGCACCGTTACCGCTAATCATTATGCAGGCGGAATTTTAGCAGGAAGCGACAAGGAACTTGATGCAACTGTGAAAAACTGTGTCAACATTGGAAAAGTAACAGCAACCGGAGAAAACGGGACAGCAGCTGCCATTCTGGGCGGTACAGTGAAAAAAGAAACAGTTACAAACTGCTATTATTTGAAAGATTCTGCGGAAAAGGCAAGTGCTATGGAAGCAACAGCAACTGTAATTACGGCCGATAAACTGCAGTCTACGCTGACTAATTTCATTGTAACCAAAGACGGCGCGGTTCTGCCGAAGAGCGTAGCTACAATGATCGGAGCAACGGCGGCAAAACCGGAAGATCCGGTTACCCCTCCGACTTCGGATTCCGACGTTCTGTTGATTGCGGTTTTGGGCGGAGTAGCCCTGATGATGGGCAGTCTGTGCCTGGTACTGAAGAATAAGAAAAAGGACACTCTTTAAATCCTGAAAAATTTTCAAGCTGCGGATTTTTCCGCAGCTTGAAAATTTTTTGCTTATTTCCGTCTATACACAGTTTATGGGGATCGCACGCTGCCGGCTGCGGCGACAGTATTTCAATTTGTAAGAAAGGCCACCCATATATGGGTGGCCTTTCTTACATAATTTACCATTTCGCGCCCATGTTGTAATAGGGCTTGCCAATAAATCCCACTTGCGCAAAATCCTCCGGACAGTTCCGAATGATAAAATCCATGTATGACGCGATCATGCGAGAGGTGAGCAGATAGCCGGCAGGGTTCAGGTGACCTCCAAGATAAAAATTTCTACGAAATTCTCTATCGTAAACTGGACCGTATTGAAACAAATCGATCACATAGGTGTAGTCAAAATAGTCCGAAAACTGATGCAAAAGTTCGGCATGCTGCTTGCATAGCACCGCTTTTTCTGAATTTTCCTCCCGAGGAAGAGTAACGAGGAAAAAACGGGCTTTTGGCTCCATGGTCCGGTAACGCTGAAGAATTCTCCCATACCATCCAGCAAAGGTAGCTTCATTATTTTTAGTATAATCGTCCGGGTTGATATCCGCCACGGATCCCAGAGGCATTCGATTATTCAAAATATCGTTGCATCCCAGCGCGATAATATAACAGGGGCAAACCTTGTCCTGATCCCAAAAATGATTGGCATCCGCAAAAGTTTGACAATACTCTTTTGCGGTCATACCACCCCGGGAAAAATTATAAACTTCCGAACCAATCAAGCGGGCCAAATATTGTCCCCAAGAATACTCGTACATATCATGGTATCCGCGCTTATTCTCCCTGTCCAGTGACTCAAATTCCCCAGATGACAGGCTATCTCCGATACAGACAATTTTTCGGAAAATTCCAGCAAACCCTCCATCCGCCGGAATCCGGTCCAAGGGCTTTTCCCCCGGAATCGCATAATACTGCCGTAAATCCATTACACTTCCTTCTTTCCAACCATATCGTAAATCAAGTTAAGAAACAGTCCGCCCTGAACAGTGCGGTTCTGAAAGTTTACCATATCAGGGGACAACGTATAATACCAATCAGTAAACGGAACCCGGTCCCGGGTATCGTTAAGCATAGACCACATAGCATCGATAATTGCTTTTTCGTAAGCCGCATCATCAGTCAGCACGGTGGACCACATCTGCCAATCGCTCTTAGTATAGTCGCTTCTGGAATCCAGCGGTAGGCCGTAAGCATTTATCCGTCTCTGATAGCTTTGAACCTCGGAATGAAACACTTCCCGTGGAAAGATCTCAAGACCGAATAACCGATCCCAAACCAAATTATATTTAATACTCCAAGTCCCAGGTTGGTCAAAGGCCAGACGATAACAGCCAGTATCGGCATCAAAGGCTTTCTCCTGCCATTGGACAGCCAAGCGTCGAGCTTCTTCCACATAACGGCTCTCGCCTGTCCGGTCACCCAACATCCCCAGCAGCATGCCCCAGGAGGCGATAGCCATAATAGCTTTTACCGAAAGATTGGCATTGTGCGCCAGGTGCCCGGCAAAATCGTCGGTACAGAGCTGATTTTCCGGATCCAGCCCTTTCTGCATCAAATAATCTACCCATTGCTGCAATAGGTTAAAATGTTTTTTTGCATAAGACGCATCCCCTTTTGCACGGCAAAGAGCGGCCACACAAAGTATCATATTTCCGCATTCCTCTACCGGCATTTGGAAATCCACTACTGTGTCCTGGGCACGATGTCGCGATTTCATACCGTAAACCTGTCCATTAGCCAGTGGATACTGCCCCACATCATGGGGAGCAAAGGGAAAGGGCCAATCCCCGCCGGCCGCATAACGAAACACCGGATT
The DNA here is from genome assembly GCA_944386295.1 of uncultured Clostridia bacterium. GTDB lineage: Bacteria > Bacillota > Clostridia > Oscillospirales > UBA644 > CALXAO01. Next base: position 4,402 of record CALXAO010000037.1, read on the forward strand.
TAACATGCCGCAGATCAGATCCGGATTGTAGAGCAAAAAGAGCGGAATAGACGGATAAGTAACATCAACGGTCCCAATACAGCCGTTGGAAAAGCACTCTTTGGAGAAAAACTGCAACTCCTCCCCATCCCAGGTTAATTTATGCGCCCCAATTGTCTGACGATAAGCGAGGGAGATAATGTCACAGTACTTTTCCCCATGCTTTGCCGCCCGGGCCAGGAGCTCCCGGTCAAAAACTTCGCAGCGGGATAAAATTTCCTCATATTCCTGCAATGCCCTGCCGCAGATATCCGCAAAGGTTTCCCCGTCCCGGGTCCAATATCCCCGAATAGGACAGTGAAAATATTCAATGGAGTACAGATCATCATAACCGATACACAGAAAATTTTCCGCTGCGGTCAAAGGAGAAACCTGATAAGTTTTCCGTAAAGTTAGACAGGGCCAGCATTGGTCCACTTCAGTTTCCCCGTCCGGCATCCAGGAGAGATCCTCCGGGCTTCGGCGGCGCACCATCTTCTTTTTGGAAGAGTCATCCATTAGACTGGCATTGTGATCCCGGGAAAATAAATGCAGAAAGCCCCATTCAATTCGAAGGTTATCTCCAGACCGGGAAAGGACATCCTTTTCTCCTCTCCCGCAGGAACAGGCGTGCTCCCCGCAAGTAAAAGAAACTTTCTGTGAAGGCTCATTGACTGCGGCTTCCGCTGAAATATCAAAATAAAATTCAACTTCATGAGTTTTTCCGTCCAATGATCGGATTTCATAGGACACATAGGAAACCGGTCGACTGAGCAGTTTCAGATCGTCCATCAAAAGCGGTGTAAAAAAGCGGACGGTCAGGGAAACCTCCTGACAGGCAAACGTGTATTTTGTAATCAGGGGAGTAAGTTCCAGCCCAGTCTGGGGAATCTCATCGGGCTCTCGAATATAATCTAGGTTGTCCGCGGCAACCCGCCCCAAAAAACGACGCCAAGTTCCGTCAATTTTTAATAAACCGGTCATAGCATTCCGACGTCCTGTCCAGTGCCGAGACGGATCGTCGTAAAGCCGATCGGCAAAGGACCAGATATTAAAATACGGGTCTACTGTAATCAAAGGAACTGCAGGAGCTCGAAAATTTGACATAATAAAATTCTCCTTTCGTTTCAAGAAAAGCTTGACAAAGTAAGTATACCAGGTTATAATAAAAATGTAAAGGTAAAATACACACAAAAAAGTGAGGAATATTGATATGCGAGAAGAAATTGTCACACCGCCGGATTCTACGGGGCTGCCCTTTCGGGTACTTATGGCTGGAATTTCCTATTGTGACGGAAGTTACGTAATTCGCAGAAATCATTCCTCCCTGTCCTGTCTGGAATATGTAATTCAAGGGAAAGGCACAGTCCAGGAAGACAAACGAGTTTTTGAAGCCCGGCAGGGTGATAT
>CALXAO010000038.1 GCA_944386295.1 uncultured Clostridia bacterium
CAGGCTATAATAGCGAGCATTAATATATCTAAATAAAATAAGCTGTATTTGTACACTACTTATGGAAAATTGATTTCGGGACTGTTTTATGTTCTGCGGGCATTGCATAAGTGAGCATGGTTTGGATCATATTGCAAAAAAAGTGCCGTGATCACGCTTTTTTAAACTGAACCCCATTTGTTAGACAGTTACTATCTAACAGATGGGGTAATTCATTATGCCAATTCAGGAATGTGCAGAACTGGCAGAGTTTCAAACGGAATTTGCAGAGAATGGTTGTTTGACGGCTATGGGATGACTTTTCTTGCTCCCCGGCACAAGGGGATTTCTATGGGACATAAAATATGATAAAATAATTTTGGAAATAGGAACAATTCAGCATTGCTTATGTCGAATTAAAATAGAGGACACTATCCTCTGGAAAGTAGGTGAAGAAAATGCCGTTAAAAATAACAAGGCCGGACGGTTCGGTCACGCCGTTTCGGAACCTGGAGTATCTTCCGTTTTACTATTTTATCCCCAAAAGCATTTTGCAGAAATGCGGCGCTGAGCTTAACTCGATTCCCCGTAATCCCCAGATGGTCTTTACAAGCCGGAAAGCCTGCGAGTTTATCGAAAGCGACTTGTTTTTGCTTTTGATTATTGACGCAACAGCGTATATGGTGTGGCGTTATATGGGCTTTGACGAGTATATGGAGATCTATTCCGGTTACGACCCTGCCTGGAAGTTCGCCCATCAGCCGGATTACTGGATCAAGGAGCTGACCGATGTAGGGATAATCCCAACTGTCAAGAAACTGTATGAAAACTGCAATGACAATCTGGGATTTGTCACCGAAGCGGAAATCGATATTTATCTGCGGTTTATCGTGCCAAGAGTGATGAAAAAGTATGATATGGATGCTGTTATCCAAACAGCTGAAGAATTCCGATGTTTTGAGGATTACGATTTTTGGGACAGTCGGCAGAAAATAGATTTCTTTCGCCAGTGGTATCACATCCGTACCAAACACCCGACGGTTTCCCTCGAAGAGTTTCAGGAAAACTACGCCGAGAGTCATTACGGTCAGGATTGGGAGGAACCGGACAAAGCCCTGAATCTGGAAGACAATATAGATTCACAGTTTCTGGTGGAACAGTTTATGAAAACGCTCAGCAAAAAGGATATGCAGATTCTTGAAATGCGGATGGAAGGGGTTACGCTGGAGGAGATTGCGGAAAAACTGGGATACAAAACGCACAGTGCCGTTCACAAACGTATTCGAAAAATAGGATGGGCCTATGAAAAGTTTACCGGCGAAGATTTCGGCTTCAGCGGGAAGAAAATCATCTGATAGCACCTATTGCTTGAAAATCGGTAGGTGTTATTTTTATGCCCAAAATACGAAAAAAGAGGGAATTTTCAATGGTTTGGGAAATCCATCCCTCGCAGCTCGGACGGATAAAGATATTGGTGCGCCGATTATGCAGTTGCTTTGACCGTGGCAACTGCATCCTTTTGGATGACGGCAAGCCACACAAATGCGTACAGCTTGTCAGTTGCTCTGGCGTTTACTGCAATTATTTCAAAAAAGCGGTATTACCCACCGATAAGGAGCTGTACAGACAAATTCGGAACTACAACAAAAATGAGAAATGTAAGATGTATTCCGCCGATGTGTTCATTGCTGCAGGATTTCCCCTCACCTGGGTAAGCGGACAAAAAGAGGAATTTCGGCAATACCTTTTGCAGAATGAAACGGTGGATTTCACTTTTAGAGGCAAAGAATACCATATGACATCACTTTGATGTTCCTTATTTAACAAACACTTTCATTCAAAAAAGGAGATAATTCTATGGAACAAATTAATAGCTATTACAAGAAGAAAACAATTGATATAAGCGGTAATATTTGCAATGCGATTGAATATTACAACGGAACGCAATTTATTGAGCCATTTTTCGACAGTGAAACCGTTGGATGGGTTCGTGATGTGTTTATCAACCACACGAAAAAGAGCTGTGAGATTCTCATTGTATCCACAGACTTCCCGAATATATGGTTAAAATTGAGCTTTGATGAATTAGATAAATTCAGGATGAGTATTCCAGCAATTGGTTCACCTGTATATGTAGTCACAATGCAAAAGTGTTGGCACAAGCCTGAAAACCTGCCATACAAGGTTTACGAATGTTGTTATTGTGATGATTATTTGAAAGACTATGAGCTGCCTGAATTTATGAAAAAAGATTGATGTCTTACACCATAACAAGCAGGGAACTTGTACGGCAAGTTCCAACTCAAAATCGGCTGTTTAGCCGATTTTTTCTTTAGGGGACACCCCTAAAACCCCCGAATACAGAAAGAAGGAATGTATATGAACAGAAATCCAAAAGAAAAACTTGCCCGCATAGAAATACGGGTAAAGCCAAAAGATAAAGAAAAAATCAAGAAGCTTGCCGAGAAATGCAATTTATCCGTCAGCGAATATGTCGTGCAGAGGGCATTGGGCTACGCACCGAGAACGGTGCAGCCTGAGGCCTTT
>CALXAO010000039.1 GCA_944386295.1 uncultured Clostridia bacterium
TTCCGATCTCCTTATAGGGGCCAAAGGAGACGGTATCAACGACGACACCGCAGCTATCCAGCAAGCGCTAGACCTAGCCGAAGCACAAGGCGGAGGAACGGTATACCTTCCTGCCGGAATTTACCGACTCACAGCTCCCTTGCAAGTGGGGGAATCCGTAGCACTCCGAGGCGACTATGTCCCGGAAAGTGCAAAACGCCAGGAAAGTTCCGCAACTGTCCTTCTGGCGGAAAATACTGACGCAATCCGGCAGTCGGCCCTGCTATTTCTGGAACCAGGCGCAATTTTGCGAGGGTTAACTATCCGATATTCAAACCAGAATGCCCTGTCGCCGAATGATTATCCCGAAACAGTTCGCTGTACTTCCGATAACACCGTCCAAGAGCTGACCCTGTGCAATTCTATCATCGGAATTGCAGCAGATGGTTCCCAAAACCTGCAAATCCGTACAATCTCTATGACAGCCCTTCGGCAAGGGATATCCCTGACTGAAGGTACCGGAAGCCTGACCTTGGATAAAATAAATATTACACCAGTCTGCTGGCTGAACGAAAAAGAGATTGACAGTAGCCAAACCGAACCATTGCTGCAAAGCATACAGGAAAATTTAACCGGAATTAAAATTCAGGGTGGCTTTGGTCAAGTTCATTTGTCCGAAATCCGGATAGCAAACGCCAACAGAGGAATTGTTCTGGAACAGGCGGCTGGCAGCATTGGAAGCGTTCAACTACGGGAAGCCGAAATTTCTGACACTTTTCTGCCCCTGCAAATCAATTGTCTGCCCACCGGAGGCATGACAGCATCTGGCTGCACTTTTGCGGCCGCCGGCATCTATTCGGACAGCTGTGTACAATTGGGCAACGAATTGGAACAACCCGTAATTTTTACCGAATGCATTTTTTCCGGCCGACCGGAAACAGCAATCCGAGCGGCGTCCCACGCCCTGCTGACCCTAAACTACTGTACCTTCGAAACGACCCGAACTACTTGGATAGAAAGCGACAGCGACACCTTTATTTCGGTAGCCTCCCGTTTCCTGGCAGGTTCCTCTCAGGTTCATCTAGGGCAAAATGCTCTGGGGCTGCTTTATTCCCATCCGGACATTGAAGAATCCTCCACCCTACTTTTTTCAGTGCCGGCCTCTCAAACTGTAACTGTTTCTCCTGTAACATTGCCCGTATTGCCGGAATTCATTCGGCAGAAAACGGCTCCAGTCTTTCTTGCCGAAAGCTACGGTCTAAGCAGGGAGAGCGAAAATAACGCCGAAGCGCTCAATCAAGCCATGGCCGCAGCAGAAGCCGCAGGCGGAGGAATTGTTTTTCTGCCCGAGGGAACCTATCAGTTTACCCAGGCAATTTCAGTACCGCAAAATGTTTTGTTGGCCGGAGTCTCCTCCAGACAAGGAACCTATGTCACACGGTTAGTATTTTCCTCGGTCCCTATTGATTTTTTGGTGAACCTACAAAACAACGCCGGATTGTGGAACCTGATCGTGGCAGGAGACAACTTGTCGCAAAGTGCCGGTGTATACAGCGAAAGCAATGGAATAACCCTGTCCGGGTTTGCAACCGAACAGGTGCATGTTGGGCTGTATTTATCGGGCGCTGAAAACGTCCAAGTTCGGAACTGCACCCTGCGGGGAATCGCCATCGGCTTGGAAACAGAACACACCAAAAATCTGACGGTTCTATACTCTGTTATTGAAGGCGATCAAGCAACCGTGTTCCGAGGAGCATCGAACACCCTGCTGTTTAACTGTATGCTCAGCGGAACTGCTTCGGGAATGATACTTCAAAATGAAACGAAGTTAGAAACCACACTTCAAGGAACAGGACTGTATATCCGAGCCTCCGGGGAGGGAATCTCAGTGCTCTCCTGTACTTCTGCAGTACTGACTGACACACTGCTGGAAAGCAATGGAGGTACCGGAATAAAATGCGCTGCAGAACATACCGGATCTGTTTCCCTGCAAAATCTGATATTTATTGGTTCTGCTATTCTTCCCTTGGAAACCGCTGGAGGGAAAACAACGCTCAACGCCTGTCTGTTTTCCGCTCCTACGGAGGACCATTTTTTTCGAGCGGCAGGACGGGAACTTACAATCAGCAGTTCGATATTTGCGTTTCCTCCTCCGGCGGAATACGGTACAGCAGAAGAGGGAACCACGGTTCTTTCTGCCAATCTACTGGGCGCCAATCGACAATTTGAAGGCATAGAAACAGAGTACCTGAGCGTCGCCCGCAGCGAATCTGCTCAGATACTCCTGTCTTATAATATTATTCAATATCACGCAGTAAGCGAAACCATTCAAAAAAATCAGTAACGATCCGCGTAAGTACCGGTTTTTCGTTCTTTCCGGTTAGCTAAACGCAGTTTGTCAGCAATCATGGCGATAAATTCCGAATTAGTAGGCTTACCCCGGCTTACGCTGACCGAATACCCGAACAGCCGATGGAGTGTTTCCACGTTACCCCGATCCCAAGCAACCTCGATAGCATGGCGAATTGCCCGCTCAACCCGGGAAGACGTTGTTCCGTAAAGCCGGGCAATGGTGGGATAAATTACTTTCGTGACTGCATTAATCACATCCGGATCTTCAATGGTAAGCAAAATGGCACTGCGAACATACTGATACCCTTTCACGTGAGCGGGAATGCCGATTTCCAGAATCAACTCGGTCACCTGCTTTTCCATGTCGCATCCGACCATGGGAATAACTTTGCCCTGAGGTTTTTCCGACTTCTCCGAAAACTCCGCCGCAGAAGGAATTGGGCATTGGGAAAGAACCTGCAAAATCCGTTCTTTTAAAATATGGTAGTCCACAGGTTTAATCATGCAATATTCCACACCCAGGGACACCAGAGTCCGAATAACAGCATTGGTTGTCAAAGCGGAAACGGAAATAAAATGGGCCGGAGGATAAGCGGCATCCTGCACTGCTTTGGTAAGAAACGCGATGCCGTCCGACGGTTCCAGCATAACGTCGAACAATACGACGTCGGGCTTTTTGGTTGCCAGAAGTTCCAAAGCCGAAGTTTCGTCCGCAGCACAGCCTACCACCTGAAAACCAAAATCCGTCATTGCCTGTTGACATCCGATACGGAACTCCGTCTGGCTGTCAACAATTAGGATCTTTATCTCCTTTTTCATGAAAAAAATTACCCTCCCTGATTTTGTTTTCTTAGAAGAAAAATTGCAGAAAATTTTCTACCCTGTCATTATAACAAAAACCTTTTGCTTTTTCAAGAGAATTCCGACATATTTATCTGGACAAAATAATGAAATTTCATAAAAGTATTATCTATAAAACCTACAAAAACAAGAATATATTTAGCATGACGTTATAATGTTTCCAGCAATTTTCATTAAAAAGCAATATAGAAGATTATTGTTGTCTTTTGCCTGCGCTTTGAAAAAGAGATATAATGCGTTACT
>CALXAO010000040.1 GCA_944386295.1 uncultured Clostridia bacterium
TTCATCGCGTTCCGCTGTGAAATAATCAATAGCGCGTTGTTTCCGTCCCCGTGAGGGGTATGAGTTGCATCTCTCACCGGAGCATATGTCCGCACGGATATGCAGTTTCCGTCCCCGTGAGGGGTATGAGTTGCATCGGTAAAAGTAAACAAACCAAAGCCGATGAGATGCAACGGGATTTGTAATCCTGTACATCAGTATAGCAGACCCGTACCTAAAAAGCAAGTGGGATTCAGGATATTTTTGCTGTTTTTAAGGGAAAACTTTAAAACGTTCGGTGCGAACCGTCTGATTTGCCGCTCAAAACAGCGGACAAAAAGGGCGGTTCGCACTTTTTATGCGGATAAGCCATATAGGAAAGAGAGAATGCTTTTATCATATTACGCTTTTTGAATACAGAGTGATGCCAGTCAATCAACAGTTTTTTGAGGGGGACTGGTATATGTATCGAGAGCATCTTGATATAATTTAATAAATCTAGTTCTCAATTCTTGAGGCGCCAAGATTTCCGCGTCCTTTCCGAATTTAAAGAAATAGAATTCAGCCTGTCCGATTGTACACTGAAACGTAAAGATATTTCCTTCCGGTTCTTTCGCCGGAGCAGGCCGCAGATGACCGAAACGATGATATTTACGAATACCTTCTTCAGATAGCCGGACACGTATTTCTGCTTCGCTGCCAATCATAAATTGAACGCCACGGGAAGCAATTGTCTGTGACAGCTGTTTTTGTACGGATTTTTTCATGAATGCACTTTTGCTTGATTCCATTCGAACAGATTTAAGTGCAGAGATTTTAAGGGAACAGGGTCGTTTTTCTTCTTCCGGCTCTGTATAACGGTTGGAATATCCAACAAGGTAATTAACGGTAGAAAGCGGATCACACATAATCTTATAGGGAGAAACACTGTAAACCTTATCCTGTTGGGTAACAATTTTCAGCTGTTTCTCTTTTTGAATAGCCGCCTGTATTTCATCAATAAACGGGCGAAAATAAATCTTTTCCCGTTCAATATAGGGCAATCGGGCATACTCTTCTATAACGCATTTTAAGTATTTACTAAGTCTGGGGTAATACTTTTCTTCTTGACATTCGACGTTTTGTCCGGTTAAGTATTCAAAATTATTTTTATTCAGTGTAATCAGAATGGATTCTCCATTTTCATATAATGCAGCCTTCTGAATCAGTTCGCCTGTTTTCTGTGAAAGCAGCTTATGTATCAATCGTTTCCTGACCTGTTCATCTATGGGAAAGTCCGCCAACAGTTTATTCAGTTTCCCATCCAGTTGATTCAGCATTCGGGAAATTGAAGCATCTGCTGCCGGGTAAAACTGTTCAAAAACCCGGTTGATAAATGTAGACAGTCTGGTTTCTCTAAAAGCAAACATATCATATGCAACAATTTGCTGCGCCAATGGGCTAAGATTAAGACGTTGTTTATTGCCGCTCACTTTGTTTCCGTCTTTACTTGCAAACGCCATATAATCACCTCGCTTAAATTATAACACCAAATTTTACCAATGTACATATCGAAGGAACAAAATACGCAAAAAAACTTGGATAATCCCGGAAAAAGGGAACAAAAAACTTTTTGACTTGTCCGTTTTGTATTTTAAGGGTCAGTGATATAATCTAATTGTCAACAGGAAACCACGACCGAAAGGCCAAAGGCCGGAAAGGAAGGATTCTATGAGCTACATTCAGGGTGAGGAATGGCTCAAATGCCACGCAATCATTCATGCTGCGAGTGCAGCAGCAGGAGCGGTAGGTGCAGGACTGGCACAGCTTCCATGCAGTGACAACCTGATTATCACGCCGGTTCAGCTGAGCATGACCATTGCGCTCGGACGAGTGTTTGGTATCAGTCTGACCGAGTGTGCCGCACGATCTGCGGTAGTATCGGCAGCCGGTTCGATGGTCGGCAGGACAGCCGCACAACTGGCGGTTGGATGGATTCCCATTGCCGGGAATATCATCAATGCCTGTACTGCAGCAACGGTTACCGAAGGGCTTGGCTGGTTGGTTGCAGAAGATTTTGCAAGGCAGACCGCATGAGATCGGCAGAGATTGTTTAATTATCGGTTTGATTGACTGAGAGGAGAATGTTTATGTTTTTTATTCCTGTAATCACTGCGTGCATGGGTATCGGAAGCGCAATTGGAAGCGCAGTTGCGACAGTAACCGGAACCTCGGTTGCGACCGGTTCGGCAATCGGAACAATTGCCGGAGCGGGCACCGGAGTAATTGCCAGCGTAGCGGAAGCGATGGACAACTGATCGGGCAGTCGGAACGGGGGTTCATCATCAAATTTTGTTCCAATCGAAAGGAGTGAGCTCCCATGGATGTTTTTGTAACCATCATGGTTGATATCAGTATCGGCTGTCTGATTGGTAGTGGAATCCTGTTCTTCACCGGAGCAGGAGAAACTTGCATGGATGACCTATGCACAGGTCATCCTGATTACCAGAGGAGGAATTGATATGTTGATTTTTGGATTGCTGGAAATGCTGGAAGAGGTTGGCGAGGCGCTGGAAGAGATTCGTGACGGACTGGATCTGCTGGCATGAGTCGGAAGCTGTTTTGGAAGTTTTGAGGAGGCGGGTCAGTATGAAACGGAGCATTATGAAACCTGTTATCTTTCCCAAAAGGGTAAAGTTTTGTCCCATGAAGAGCGGATTGCCCGATGTCGGGTCTTACAGCCTGGAAATGGAACGTTCAAGTATATCCAGGGAGCAGGCAGAACGGGAGATTGATTCTCAAAATCTCTACTATTATTCTTATTATTCTTTTTCCCAAAGGAGGCGACGTCGATGAAGAAATATCCTGATAGGGAGAAACTCTCCAAAAAAGCAGCAAAGGTATTGAATGTCCGTGCACGCAATACCTGGGCAATCAACCCGGTAACCCGTTGTCCCCCAAACCCTAAAGCCTATAACCGGAACAAGACCCGGAGAGAGATGCGCCGTCAGATTTCCGGGTTGTGTTCGAGTGATAGACTTTAAAAGGCTGACAGCCTGTTGTAAACCTCGTTACATCTACGACCAATCAAAGGAGGAAAGATAGATGCGTATTCACAACATTTCCGGTCTGTGTGTACATGGTCATCATATGCCGGCTGCTGATGTGTTTTCCAGCAGCGGAATGGATGGCAGATTTTCGACAGCAGATTATCTGAGGAGGTAACAGTATGGCAATCTATAAACCCGGTCGTCCCAACAAGTACAACCCGACCACCCAAAGCGGCATTAAGCCGCCTGCCAAACCGGGAGAGTACCGGATGCGGGATGGAAGCGGCAGAATTACCTACATAGGCGAGACCAACAATCTTGCCCGGCGAACCGGGGAGCATATCCGCAGCGGGAAGCTGCCGGTCGGAGATGGTGGCGGGACGATTGAGTATAAGGTGGCAGATGGGCGTTCGACATCTAATACCCGCCGCCAGCATGAACAAGCTTCGATAGAGAAGCACCAGCCTACTCTGAATAAGTCCAAAGGCGGAGAAGGAAGACCGGCAGGAAGGTAAAAGGTTGGTTTTTGAATTATAGTACTGAAACGTTTGCATCAAATGTTTTCAGGCTGAAGTCAAGTCTGCTGTATCCGTCATCGGAATGTCAGCAGGCTTTTTTAATTTCATCAAAATATCTAGATCATCGTAAAAAGCAAACAGGGAGAAAGCAGCGGCCTTCTCCCTGTTATTTTTTGTTTCCGTCCCCGTGAGGGGTATGAGTTGCATCCCTGCTTGCCCACCCTGCGAGCTGCGGCTACGGGTTGTTTCCGTCCCCGTGAGGGGTCTGAG
>CALXAO010000041.1 GCA_944386295.1 uncultured Clostridia bacterium
GGACGAATAATCCATGGTTCAGTGTATAAAAAAGCGGGACGGCCGGATTGTGCCCTTTGATTACGAGCGAATTCAGACGGCGATTTACAAAGCCACTGTTGCCATTGGCGACCGGAATGAAGAGCTGGCAAAACAGCTGTGCCAAAAGGTGTTGGCCCAACTCAACGCTGACCAGCGGGATATTGTAGAGGTGGAACAGGTCCAGAATACCGTGGAAAAAACGCTGGTGGAAGCGGAACATTACGAGCTTGCAAAAGCTTACATCCTGTACCGTAATCAGCGTACCGCCATGCGGGAGGCACGCAGTAGCCTGATGCGGATTTATGACAGCATTACCGATAAGGATGCAACCGACGAGGATCTGAAGCGGGAAAATGCCAACATTGACGGGAATACTTCCATGGGGGTTATGCTGCGCTATGGGTCGGAAGGTGCCAAATACTATAACCTGATGTCGGTACTCAAACCGGAGTATTCGCGGGCCCATACGTCGGGAGATATTCATATTCACGATCTGGATTTTCTGACGCTGACCACTACTTGCTGCCAGATTGATTTGATCCGGCTGTTCCAAGGAGGGTTTGCCACCGGAGTGGGGACCCTACGGGAGCCCGGTGGAATTGCGGTGTATGGAGCGTTGGCCTGCATTGCGATTCAGTCCAATCAGAACGACCAGCACGGCGGACAGAGCGTCCCTAATTTTGACTATGCTATGGCCGGCGGGGTTCGGAAAACCTTCGGAACTTTGTACCGTTCCAATTTATGTAAAGCGGCCTTGTTACTCTGTGGGGCGGAAACGGAACAGACGGTTCGGCAGCTTCTTTCTGCATTGCACGACCGCCCGGATCTTGCCGGGAACAGTCTCTTTTATGTTCAGCTTCGACAAGCGTTGTCTTCGGTTTGTTCCTCGGAGGATGCTGAACGCTGTATGCAATTTGCCCGGACTCAGGCTGAGGCGGAAGCCGATCGTCAGACCTATCAGGCCATGGAAGCGGTGTTGCACAATCTGAATACCATGCAGTCCAGGGCCGGCGCCCAAGTCCCTTTCAGTTCTTTAAATTATGGAACAGATACGTCCCCGGAAGGGCGAATGGTGATCCGGAATCTGCTGTTGGCTACCGAGCAGGGGCTGGGAGAAGGGGAAACTGCGATTTTTCCTATTCAGATTTTTAAGGTCAAAGAAGGGGTCAACTACAATCCGGGAGATCCCAATTATGACTTGTTTCAGCTGGCCTGCCGGGTTAGCGCAAAGCGGCTGTTTCCTAATTTTTCTTTTTTGGACGCTCCTTATAATTTACAGTATTACAAGCCGGGGCACCCGGAAACCGAAATTGCATATATGGGCTGCCGAACCCGGGTTATTGGAAATGTACATGACCCTGACCGGGAGATTATTTACGGACGGGGGAATCTGAGTTTTACCTCGGTGAATCTTCCCCGACTTGGCGTTCTGGCCGAAGGCAACACCGACCGTTTTTTTGATTCCCTGGAGGAGATGCTGGAGTTGACCTGCGGGCAGCTGATACAGCGCTTTGAGATTCAGGCCCGGAAAAAGGCCCGAAACTATCCGTTTTTAATGGGGCAAGGTGTGTGGATGGATTCTGAAACGCTAAAGCCGGAGGATGAGGTGCGTTCCGTGCTGTTGCACGGGACCCTTTCCGTCGGTTTTATCGGTTTGGCGGAGTGCCTCAAAGCTCTGATGGGACAACATCACGGCGAGTCTGAAGAGGCGCAGGCTCTAGGGTTGGAAATTATTCGGTATATGCGGGCAAAAACCGACGGGTATTCGCGGAAAACTGGAATGAACTTTACGCTGCTGGCAACGCCTGCGGAGGGGCTGTCCGGACTGTTTGTTAAAAAGGACCGGGAACGATTCGGCAGTCTGCCCGGAATCACCGACCGGGACTATTATACCAATTCATTCCATATCCCCGTGTATTTTCCCATTTCTGCTTTTGATAAAATTCAAAAAGAAGCTCCTTATCACGCGCTGACCAACGCGGGACATATTACTTATGTGGAAATGGACGGAGACCCCTCTGTAAATCTGGAGGCCTTTGAAGCTGTTATCCGGCTGATGAAGGAATCCGGGATAGGTTATGGGTCAATCAATCATCCGGTGGATCGAGATCCCTGCTGTGGATATCGCGGGGTAATTGGAGATATTTGTCCCAAGTGCGGACGAAGCGAAACTGCGGTGGTATCGGAGCGGATTTGTCGGATCCGTCCGGAAAAGAAAGGAGATCTGTAATGCAGATTCAGGTGGCGGCAGTGCTTTTTGAGTCAATTGTAGATGGGCCGGGTGTACGGACCGCAGTATTTGTACAGGGATGTCCGCACAACTGTCCCGGCTGTCACAATCCGTCCACTCATTCCTTTACCGGAGGGATGCCGATGAGCATTGCCCAGATTCTTTGCGGGATGCAGCGGGATAAACTGGTTTCCGGCTTGACCCTGACCGGCGGTGAGCCCTTTTGTCAGGCTATGGCTTGTGCTGGTTTGGCGCAGGCTGCCAAAAAGGCCGGCTACAACGTGCTTTCCTATTCCGGGTATACCTACGAGGAGCTTCTTTCCCGGGCGGAACAGGACCCGGGTGTCGCGGCGTTGCTCAATGCTTCCGACTGGCTGATTGACGGTCCCTATCGGGAAGCGGAGCGAAGTTTGGAACTCCGGTTCCGTGGCTCCGGAAATCAGCGGGTTATTGATCTGGCGCAGACGCGGCAAACCGGCGGTCTTGTGACATTGTCATGGGACAACAAAGAAACCGCCGATAGCTAAGGGGGCGGGTTACAAGGAAGTATCATCTTCCCATTGGCGGTATAGCCCTATGAAAGGCTATACTGCCTTTTTCTATTGAATGATTTCTTTCTGTTCCGGCTGAGGAGTAACATCATTTCCCAACCAATCGTTGAGTTCCGTAAATTCAACCGGCAGTTCCTGTGAAAAAGCAAAAACTGGGCGTATTATAATGAGGGAAGGAAAAATTTCAATGAATCAAATAGAAACAGGAAAATTTATTTCGGAATGCCGCAAAGAGAAAAAATTAACGCAAGCGCAACTCGCGGAAAAACTAAACATTACAGATAGAGCGGTCTCCAAATGGGAGACGGGAAAAAGTATGCCAAACGTATCTATTATGCTAGAACTGTGCAAAATACTTGGAATTACAGTCAACGAGTTGTTGCGTGGAACGAGGGTTTGCATGGAGAGTTCGGAGAAAAAAGCGGATGAAAATTTAATTGCCTTAAAAAGAACGGACGAAAATAATATAACAAAAAATGTAGTTCTTTCCGGTCTGTAATACTTTTGATCGGAATCATGGTATGCGCTATTTGTAATCTTGCCATATCCGGCAATCTGTCTTGGTCACTTATTCCGATCACCTCTATTGTATTTGTATGGGTTGTATCTTTTCCAGGTATTATGTTTGGGGAAAAAGGATATTGTAAAGAGCTTAATATCATTAAGCGTTTTTGTTATCCCGTACCTGTATCTGCTTGGCCGTATTCTAAAAGTAAAAGAATTATTCCAGTTTGGAGCGGTAATATCATTGATTTCTCTTGTGTTTTTATGGATAATATATGCAGTTTTTTTCCGTGTTGGAAGAACAAGAAAATTTGTTGCTTTAGGAATAACTGCACTGTTGATTATTCCATTTGTGATTGTTGTGAATGTTCTGCTTTTTAAAATGATACAAGTACCTATTTTTGATGTGTGGGATTTTATGACACTCCTCATATTGTTGATCTTAGCGATTGTTTTCTTTATTTGTGATTCTGCGGGGAAAAAAGGATTGCCGAAAAGAAAGTCAAAGAGCTTTCAATAGATCATTAAATGACAGACGCTGTCCGTCAAATGAAAAAAACCTTGTTTGGCGGCAGAATTTCCACGCATAGAAACAAAATATAAATAAGCGACCTAAAGCGATTTTGATATCACAATCAAATCTTTAATAAATATAGCGGTTTTAAATTAAGCGGTTTCTATGTATCAGGCAGTTTTAAATTGTTAAAACACCTATGCGCCTCCTATTGGGACGGAAGGGGAAAGAATACAAGGAACATATTGAGTACACCTTTTCAGTCTTTTGTAAAAGCCCTGTTGTAACACATTGGGATATCGGCAAAAAACAGAAGAATGAAAGTTCTCTTAATTATCTAACTAAGAATATTATAATTCATTTACAACCGACAGCTGCTTTGAAGAATAGGCAAAACCAACTAAATTTGTTGTGTACGGCGAGTGAATCGTAATTGAAATTGGAATATATGAAAACCAAAAACGGATATCTTTTAAAGTGATAGGTCTATACCATTTCGACAGGTAGGCGATAGCAAAACCAGAGGACGCCGTCAAGGATGTAAAACGTACAGTTTATCCTTGACGGCGTTCTCTGTGAAATCTTTACGACTGTCGATATTGCGCAACCAGCGTTTCCATCACTTCCAGCCGTTCTTCCAGCCATTCCAGTGTATAATCCAGTTCGTCGTAGAAATCGGTGGCCAGGGATTCGGGCCAGCGTTCCTTTTCCCGTTTCAGTACGCCTGATTCAATGAGGAGTTCCGCCTCATTGTTGATTCGGTCTTTCAAAGAAGTAAAAGAGCACGCTCCGTTTTTTAGTTCTGCCCAACGGGTTTGCAAATAGTCTGCGGAGCCGTCTACGTTGTTTTCCAGATATCTGCGCAGAAGAACAAACCAGGTGTCGGCATAGTTCGGCGTGGTAGGAGGATCTTTTATGGCATGGGGACTTCCGTATCGGTAGCCCAGACAATTGTCCACGTCCCAGGGATGAATGTACATGGTAATCTTCGCGTCATTCAAGTTCCGGATGGACCAGTAAACGTTTTTGCCGGCATTGTCTCTGGCCAAAAGCGTAGAGCAGAAAATCCAGTAATTAACAATGTTCTCTTTGTTCAGCAGTTCTCCTGCAACTTCAGAGAACACCGCATCGCTTTCTTTTGCTGTGGCATGTAGCAATTCCGTCAGATGCTTCCAGTCAATCTCTTCAATTTCATCTTCCTTTGGGTTTTTTATTTCAAAACCTCCCCACACCGGAAGCCACATTTGACCATTGTAGGGGGAACCTTCGTAGGTGTCAAATTTGGTATACTCCCAACTTATGGTTTTAATCAGGACACCGTGGCTACCATCGGAGGTGTTTTCCTCTTTTTCCACTCCGACTTGTTTCTCGTCCACTGGTTCGGTAAGCAAATACAGCCCATTGTACTGTCCGTTGACAAATACTTCCACATATTCACAGCGGGGACCGCTGGCAATTCCATAGGGGTAAAAAGGAGCTCCTATTTCCTGCCACAGTCCGTAGGCTACCTTATTATGTAACAAGGTTGGATCCAAATACAGGGCATCCAGCGTCCAGTCATCGTCGCTTCGCATTCCCAAAAAAGAGACATTTGTGGTGTCCAGAACTCGGTTGCCATTTTTATCTGTCTTGTACTTTTGCATTTCTACCTTGTAGGGCTTTTTGGGATAGCTCAAGGAGGATGCACCGCGCAGACGTACGTTAGCCAGGCCTTCAAACCATTCCTCGGTTAAGTGCTTTTTGTATTCAGGGTCCTGCATGGTTACGTCGCAAAGGACTTCCTGGGTTTTGCTGTTGATATCGCTGCCGTTCTGGGAAGTAATGGTCATAATGGGAAGGGTGGTAAATACCAGGGTGTATTCCCGGTATTTAGAGTTGTTGAATGCAATAAATTTCAGTTTTTCGTCGGTTTTCAGCGGAAAAAGGGAGTCGCCAGTAACCTTGTGGTTCTCAAAGACAATCCGAACGCCGGCCAAGGAAGAGGTTATATCCAAAGGGAGACAGGCCGTTTGTCCTAGAGTTTCCGAACGAATGGAATAATAAAAGGTATTGGTTCTCTTATCCAGGGCGCATTTTATTCCGTTGAGATACAGTTCGGTCAGCATAATTCCATCCGAACGCCCCGCGGAAGCACGGTCGTACTTTACATCGGTTGTAATCTGGGGAGAAACCGGTTCCGAGACTTCGGATTCTGTGTCGGTGTTTGTATCCGTGTCCGACTTTATATCCGTGTCCGGCGGATTGCTGTTTGTGTCTGTCGGACGGGACGTGGAGGTTTCGGTTTCTTCGTTCGTTCCGGAATCTGATGTCCCTGCAGTCTGGGTGTCGGTAGGTTGGTCGGTGTCTTCCTGTGTTCCGGTATCTGTTTTTTCGCTGGTGTCAGAATTGGTTGATGGAGCGGAGCCGGAAGAATCCGGTGAATTTGTGTCGTCAGTTTGCTCCGAAAACGGCGTGGAATCGGAATCCGGAGGCCCCGGATCTGGAGTACAGCTGGTAAAACACAGAAGCAACGTTGTCAGGCAGATTAAACTACCGAAGAAAAAAAACCATCGGAGTGCGTTCTGTTTCATAACAATTCCCCTCATTGCAATATTTCTTTTATTTTATTATACTAAAAATTTATGTTATTGTCAAGCGGGAAAATCCGGCAGAATTTGTACATTTTGGAGAAGAGGGGAAGAAAGGGCTCTTGACAGGCGGCAGAAAAAATGCTATGATAGAAAAAATACTGTTTTTAAGGACTAACTATTTAAAAGTCAAATGTAAAATTCAAAAAGGGAGTGAATTAGTGAAGGTGTAAAGAAGGCATAGCAAACAAAAGCATCTGTAAGGATGGTTTAAAGCAAAATATTAGCAATAAATATGTAAGAACTTTTGCATAGCGAAAATAAGACGAACAGTTTCGAGATGTGAGTAGCGCTTACATTTGGAACGCTTTTTAGCAAGGCAGTCTGTAATGCAAACGAATTTAGTAGCGTTAAAAATCGCATAGCGAAAATAACGGGACCTTCGCTTCTCCATATGAGCATAACAGTTGTGAAGCCGTTCGGATTGGTAAGTAGACGAAGAAAGACCTGCAAATGCGAGAATTTTGTCAGACGAATCAAAGTTGTTGTAATCATAGCTTGTTCAATTTCAGTATCAAACTCTCGGATAAGCTTAATTGTGTGCCCATTTGAATGGCTTATGGCCTTTAAAATAAGTA
>CALXAO010000042.1 GCA_944386295.1 uncultured Clostridia bacterium
GAAGGGTATCCCGATAGGCAGGATCCCATTGAAAAACAGCGTAGCAGGCATGGAAATTCAAACTCTTTGGTCCCGGAATCAGGGAAAAAGCTTTTTCCAGATCCGCCATCAGTTCCTCCGGGGTTCTGGCCCGGCCGGGATAATTTCCGGTCGTCTGAATTCCGCCGGACAAACCGCTTTGAGAACCTTCAAAGCCAATCACATCATCTCCCTGCCAGCAATGAATGCTAACCGGAATTGACGACAAGCGGCTGAGAGCCTGTTCCGTATCCACACCCAGGGCACGGTAAATCTCCCGTGCGGTTTCATATCTTGTACTCATTGTTCCGTCCCTCCATATTCTTTTAAATGAAAACTTTGCGCTATCGTTTGACGGGCTGCTGTCAGCCCGGAAAATTTCCCATCGGCAATCATTTGACAAGTCAGATTTCCCAATGCTGTACATTCAGCGGGGCCAGCCAACACCGGAATTCCGCAGGCCTCAGCCGTCAGCTGGTCCAAATATTCGTCCCGACTGCCGCCTCCAACCACATGAATCTGACAAAATTCCCGTCCTGTCATCCGTTTCATTTTCTCGGCAGTGTCCCGATAGCTGTCAGCCAAACTGAGATAGATACAGCGCATCAGTTCCCCCACCGTCTGCGGCACAGGCTGATCGGTTTCGGAACAATAGTTCCGAACAGCTTCGGACATGCTGTCCGGCGCAAGAAAACGGGGATCGTTGACTGCAACCCGAGAAGCAAAGTCTCCGGCATTCCGGGCCAGATCAGACAGTTGGGAAAACCCGTATTGGCTGCCCAACTCCCGACGAACTGACTGAATCATCCAAAGCCCCATAATATTACACAAATAGCGGTAACGGAAGCCGTATCCCCCTTCATTGGTAAAATTATTTTTTCGGCTCTCTTCCCCGGTAATAGGAACCATAGTCTCCACACCCATCAGACTCCAGGTACCGCTGCTAATATACAGGACATCATCGCGGACGGCAGGCACCGCCAAAACAGCAGATGCGGTATCATGGGTAGGAGGCAACAAAACCCGACACTGAAACCCAACCTGAGCCGCGATCTCCGCCGTAAAACTGCCCACCTCCGTCCCAGGTAAATACAATGGACCAAATATGGAAGGAGAACAGTCAAACAGAGACAGAATTTCCGGATCCCAGGTTTTGGTCTGTACGTTAACCATACCGGTAGTTGTTGCATTGGTATATTCGTTCTTCTTCACACCGGTCAAACGGAAATTCAAATATTCGGGAACCATCAAAAACGCTTTGGCCTGCCGCAGATGTTCCGGCGTATCCTCCTGCCGAGCAAAAAGCTGAAAGACTGTATTGAAGGGCTGACGCTGGATTCCGGTTTTTGCATATAAGCAGGATTCGGAAATCCGGGCAAACACACCCGGAATCGCTTCCCCACTTCGACTGTCCCGGTAAGCATACGTCTCCCCGATTACCCGGTCATTTTCGTCCAGAAGCACATAATCCACCCCCCAGGTATCAATTCCCATCGTAACTGGAATCTTACCCAGAGAACGGCATTGCTTGAGTCCCTGAAGAACATGGGAAAAAATTGAATCGTAATCCCAGCAAAGGCGTCCGTCTTTTTTTACCATATGATTTTCAAACCGATAAACCTCTTCCAGGACAATCCGTCCATCCTCCAAACCACCGAGAATCAGCCGTCCCCCGGAGGCTCCAATATCGACGGCTAAATGATATTTTGTAAGCATTCCAATCCCGTACCTTTCATTGCGCCGCAACGCGGCGCGATATTCTGTGGGCGTTTTCTGCATTACTCGCAAAAATGCCCGGTTATAGCTAGACTTACTGTTAAACCCGCTGCGCATAGCGATCTCCAGCACCGTCATGCCGGAACGCTGCAACAGCTGTACGCTGTGCGATACCCGTTTGAGAGTAAGATACTCCCAAGGTGCAATCCCGTTAAGTTGTTTGAAAAGCTTCAAAAAATAGCTTTTGCTCATGCCGGCTTCCCGGCAAATTTCGGTCAAAGACAAATCTTCCGTAAAATTTACGTCAATATACCGGATCCCCCGTTCCAAATCCCGCAGAATACCCGGGCTCAACTGCGGGAGTGATTCCCCACGGCTTCCGCTTTCCGACCGGAGAAGCAGCGTAAGAAGCTGCAGCAGAAGGGCACGCGTCATCAATTCATACCGCTCTGGCTGAGAAAACATTTCCTCCCGAATCTGAAGAAGCAGGCGCCCCGCCTCTTCCCTACAGGCAGCGTTTCTCGGCAGACGGCAAACAAAATCCTCTTTTCCCGACCGAAACACCGAAAGATACTGCCAATCAAAAGGATTTTCGCCGCCGGAGCAGATAAAACGGGGATCAAAGCGTAGCCGCAGCAACCGGAGATCTGTTTCCGGTTCCACCCGGGTCAAGCAATGCTGCTCCCCCCGGGGAAACAGAAAAATATCGCCCGGAGACGCGCTGTAGTTCAAATCGCCTGCCCGATATTGCCCATCGCCTTCCAGAATCAAAACAATTTCCTCCTCGGGCCGAGCCTCGGGAAGGGAAAAATCCTCCGCAGAAAAAAGGCAGTATTCGCTGAGATGGAGCAACGTGGAACTGCTGCTGTCCCGGAGGAATTCTTTACGGACAATCATAGCTATGCTCTCCTTATAAAAACAGTGTAACATACATTTCTAGGAATTTCGACCCAAATATGCGGGAAGACGGCGCAAATATTCCACTGTTAAAAACTTTTGACAGTCAAAAAAACCACTTTATAAAGTAATTATACTTTGTTTTTTTGAAAAAGTCAAGAGACTGTTTCTTCTTTTTTAGAAAAAAAAGATTTCTCAATTGACATTTACAACAAAATACGCTATAATAATTCAAAAAAGAGAGTGAATTAGTGAGGACGGAAAGAGCATCTGTAAGAATGATTTAAAGCAAAATATTAGTAATAAATGCGAGAATTTTGTCAGACGAATCAAAGTTGTTGTAATCATAGCTTGTTCAATTTCAGTATCAAACTCTCGGATAAGCTTAATTGTGTGCCCATTTGAATGGCTTATGGCCTTTAAAATAAGTA
>CALXAO010000043.1 GCA_944386295.1 uncultured Clostridia bacterium
ACCACTTGATACATCCGATAAAGGTGTTCAAGTGCAATCTTATCAAAATCTTATCAACGAGGGTTTTGAAATCCTGCAAACCCGCATTATTACTGGGTTTTCAGACTTTTTCAATTTATTCCCACTCAATGGTAGCGCAGGGCTTGGGTGTCAGATCGTACAGAACCCGGTTGACGCCCCGGACTTCTTTGGTAATGCGGTCGGTGATTTTCAGCAGCAGGGGCCAGGGCACCTGTTCAACGGTGGCGTTCATTGCGTCGATGGTGTTGACTGCCCGGAGGATAACCGGCCAGTCAAAGGTCCGTTTGCCGTCCTTTACACCGGTGGAGCGGAAATCCGGAACCACAGTAAAATACTGCCATACGGTCTGATTCAGACCGGCCAGGGCAAATTCCTCCCGCAGAATCGCGTCCGATTCCCGCACCGCCTCCAGCCGGTCCCGGGTAATGGCGCCGATGCAGCGCACGCCCAGACCGGGGCCGGGGAAGGGCTGACGGTAAACCATGCTGTCCGGCAGGCCAAGCGCGCTGCCCACAACCCGAACCTCATCTTTGAATAGAAACTTGAGGGGTTCCACCAACGCGAACTGCATATCTTCCGGCAGACCGCCCACGTTGTGGTGCGCCTTGACGCCGTCGCTTTCAAGAATGTCCGGATAAATGGTTCCCTGAGCCAGGAAGTCGATGTCTTCCAATTTGCGGGCTTCTTCTTCAAATAAGCGGATGAATTCTCCGCCGATAATTTTACGTTTCTGTTCCGGTTCGGCCACGCCGGCCAGCTTGTCCAAAAAACGGTCGGTGGCGTCAATATAAATCAAATTGGCGCCCAGTTGGTTCTGAAACACGTCTACGACCTGCTGGCTTTCTCCCTTGCGCATCAGACCGTGGTTGACATGCACGCACACCAGCTGGCTGCCAATGGCTTTCAGCAAAAGTGCCGCGACAACAGAGGAGTCTACACCGCCGGACAGGGCCAAAAGAACCTTTTTATCTCCGACCTGCCGCTGGACCAGTTCCGTCTGGGTTTGAATAAATTCTTTCGCCAGCGCCGGAGTTGTGATTCGCTCCATGGATTCGGGACGTTTGTTATTTTCCATTATAGTCAAATCCTTTCGTTTTTGTTTAAAGCAACTGCGCCCGCAGCTCTTCCGCGGACAGGGGATGCAGATAGGCAGGGGGGATATCCAGCACTGTTTTGCAGCCGAAGCTGTTTTCTTTGGCCATCCGGGCCGCGGCTCTGGCATAGGCAACCAGAACCTGCGCTGTAAATTCCGGGTTGGACTCCAACGTGAGTTTGAATTCCATAACATGTTTTGTTTGCCGGTCAAATCCGGTCCGTCCGCTCCGGATTACTGTACCTCCGTGGGGAATGCTGCCGTGTTCCCGGTTCAGCTCTTCCTGGGATATAAAGTGGACGGTGGTGTCGTAATCTGCAAAATAGTTGGGCATCGTCTTGATTTCCTGTTCAATCCGATTTTTGTCGGCACCGTTTTCCGCAACTACAAAGCATTCCCGCAAGTGCTTTTCCCTGGCGGACAGCTCCGGGGTTTCTCCTGCGCGGACCCGTTCCAGGGCGCTTTCCACTGGAATCGTATACTGCCGGGCGTCTTGGACTCCGGGAATGCGGCGGATGGCGTCGGAATGTCCCTGACTGACGCCTTTTCCCCAAAACGTGTAGTCTTTCCCCTGGGGCAAAACTGCCTGCCCCAGAAGCCGGTTGATGGAAAACAGACCGGGATCCCAGCCTACTGAAATAATGCTGACGGTGTTGTTTGCCCGACAGATTTTATCTACTGTAGCAAAATGTTCCGGGATTTTCGCATGTGTATCAAAACTGTCAATAACATTGAAATCTCGCGCCAGAGTTGGCGTCTGTTCCGGCAAGTCTTTTGCACTGCCCCCGCAGAGAATCATGACATCGATTTCTTGTTTGTGCGCGGCGGCTTCCGCCATGGGATAGACCGGAACTTTGGTTGCGGTCGGAAGCTGGGCCGGATTCCTTCGGGTAAACAGGGCGGTCAGCTCCATATCGGGAGCTGCGTTTACCGCGCATTCCACACCTTTGCCGAGATTTCCATAGCCTGCAATCGCGATTTTCATCTCGTATGTTTCCTTCTTTCGGTTGTTTTTTTTTAGTATATCATATTTTGCCGGATTTTGCAATGACCTGGAGTTGAAAATAAATTGAACTAATTTCAGGGGGACCGGAACGGTTATACGGTGCGGGCATACAGCTCCATGTCTATAATTTTGCCGTTTTTTACCGCGTTTTTACGCAGGGTTCCCTCATGCCGGAATCCGTTCTTTTCCAGCACACGGCAGGAGGCTTTGTTATATGCAAAGGGTTCCGCAAAAATGCGCAGCAAGTCCGTCTGTTCCAGGAGCCGCCGGCAAATCTGTCCGACGGCTTCGGTTCCGATTCCTTTGCCCTGAAACGGTTCTCCGATGTAATATCCCAATTCCCCGGTGCGGGAATGAATATTGCTTTGTCTATAAACAGCGATACTGCCTACTAGAATGCCGTTTGCGGTAATAGCAAAGGCGTAGGTCTGATTCGGATCGGCGGAAAGAACCTGCTCCAGATAAGATTGGGCGTCAGCTTTGGTATAGGGATATGGAATCCCGTCTCGCAGGCAGTCCTGAATCTTTTTGTTGTTGATGAGCGCGGCGAGCGCTTCCGCGTCTGTCCTTTGCCAGGCTCTCAGTTCACATTTCATCGCGTGTCCTCCTGAATTATAGTACCATCAGCAGCGTACCCAAGGCAATCAGTCCGCAGCCAATCAGGGATTTTGCGGTAAAGCTTTCATGCAGAAACACAAACGCCAATACCATTGTAAAGACAATGCTTAGCTTGTCTACAGGGACGACTTTGGATACGGCTCCGATCTGAAGCGCTTTATAGTAGCACAGCCAGGACGCTCCGGTTGCCAGCCCGGAAAGAATCAGGAAAACCCAGCTTTTTCTGCTGATTTCCGTAATCCCGTTTTGTGTGCCGGTTAGAAAGACCATCCCCCAGGCCAGGAGTACTACAACCACTGTGCGGATTGCGGTCGCCAGATTAGAATTGACGCCTTCGATTCCTGCCTTTGCAAGAATCGAGGTAAGTGCGGCAAAGACGGCCGACAGCAGTGCAAAAACAAACCACATACCGAAGATCCTTTCCGATTTAGAATTCTTTTTTGGTAGATGAAAATCGCCGGATAAGCCCATAACTGTTTAAGACATGCCGCAAGAGGCGTATGTTTTATAGGAAAAGGTCCTCATTTCGAAAGAGAGGGATAATAATCCCAAATTTTAGAAGTTATCTGTGCATATACATTCTGGACATATCAGGTTCCGCATTCCCCTGAACCGTGCATAAAAATTCCCAGCCATATTCAGTTCTGTTTTTAGGATAGGCTTCCCGCAGCACTTTCCTTTTGTTGTGTTTTGCCATGGCTTTGATGGGTTAAGCTTTTTTAATAATTCAAAATCGAACCTTTTTTTTATTATAGCGTGTACCGGAAAATTTTTTGCGGCAAAAACAGACCGATTTCCTGAAATTTTATGGGAAAACCGCTAAAATTCCGCATGGCACTTGACTTTCGGAAGAAATTGGTATATAATGAGGAAAACAGCCAGGCGGTGTATTTTCCTGAATCGGAACGGATACACTAACGCAAACGGCCGTTCCGCGCGGCCGAAAACAGAAAGGATGAGTTTATGTTTGGGGAAACTTTGGAACAGTTCCGTGATTTTTCTCTGTATTCGGAGCTGCGGTTGCATCGGAACATTTCCCGAAGAGTTTCTTTGCTCAACGGAAATATGATCAATAATTCATTATCCGCGCAAAGTGGGGTTTCTGCCCGGGTATATCAGGGCGGTTTGTACGGATTTGCTTCCGCGCCGTCAGAGGAGGAATCCGCTGTGCGCGCGGTGTTGAAAGAGGCAGAGGAAAACGCCCGTTTTCTGGCGGCCCGGGAACCGGCGGCAAAGCCGGCTCTCCCGAAAATCGCGCGGTATTCCGACCCGCTTCGTCCCGACGCCGCCGATGACGCTTTGCCCCAGAAAGCTCTTGCGGAATTTATTACGGCGGTGGACGAGTATATCGCGAAAAAGTATCCTGACCTGCTCAGCCGGGTGGTGACGGTGAACAGTTTGAGCATGGAAAAGGAACTGAAAACCTCCGATTTGGTTTATGCCCATTCTTTTACGCCCCGCAGTTTTGTGATTGTGTCTTTAACCGCGGCCGACGGAGAAGGAAATCCGGTGGAACTGTATGAACTGTACGGCGGGTACGGGCTTTTTTCTGTTACACAGACAAGTCCGGAGGATCTCTTTGGAAAAATTGAGGCACCGTATGAGATGCTGATACGGAAAAAAGAGGCGAGATATGCCGCACCTGGAA
>CALXAO010000044.1 GCA_944386295.1 uncultured Clostridia bacterium
ATATTGATATTTTCATGAACACTAAGGCTTCATAGAAGCTGCGTGCACCGTTGTGAGGTATATGCAAAAGTGCCTGATACAGTTCTCTGCAGCCTGCTTTTTCGGCATATGCTTTATATTGTTCCGTCATGCCATACAGCACTTCAATGGATTCAATCATTTCTTTTCCAAAGCATATTTTTTCATCGCTGTCCGCAGATTTAATGCTTGTGCGAATTTGCCGGATAACTGCATCAAATCCAACAGATATAATCTTATAATAATTCGGCGTGACATTCCCCGAACCCCAACATCCCATTATGTCGGTTGTTCTGTTAAAGCCAATACGGTCATTTTCAAACAAAAGAGGAGTTTCCTCATTTAAAACAGATTTCAAAATTTCCACGCGATTGCCCTGCGGTTTGTTCACAAAATGACGTCTTTGTTTGCGATATTCTCTTGAATTTAATAATTCCAATAGCCTGCCGATTTTTTCGGTCATAATATTTAATCTCCTTTATAAAATTTTAATTTCGATACCAAATCTGTCAAACAGTTCTTTATGTTCATTTATTTCAACGGATTCATCAAAATCGGGAGAGTATTTTTTGCCAATCATTGCATACTTTCCACCAGCCATTTTGTTGTAAGACATAAGCTCCGCATATGCGATGTTGTGCAATTTTAACAGCTCTGCAATTTGTGTGATATTTTCCTCGGTATCTGTAACGGTCGGAATCAACGGTATTCTCGGTATGAATTCGACACCGCTTTTGACAAGCATGGAGAAATTATTAAGTATGATTTCATTAGATACCCCTGTATATCTGATGTGCTTTTCATCATCAATCAACTTTAAATCAAACAGAAAGAGATCCGCTAAATTTAACATCTCTTCAAACAACCTACTGTCGCAATATCCCGATGTCTGTATCGCTATATGAATTTTATCTTTTAGCAGAGAAAGACACTCTTTGACAAATTCCCCCTGCATCAGTGGTTCTCCACCTGAAAAGGTTACACCGCCATTCCGTAATATACTTTGGTTTTTCAATAACTTCTCAACTAAACCCAAAGCGGATATTTTTTCACCTGATACTCGCAACAAGTTGTTAGGACAGACTTCTATGCTTTTTTGTGTAAAGCAAATATTGTTATCCTTTTTTATGGCATATTTTTTACACTCGCCGCAATTAAGACACCCGTTTGGGCTTTTTATCACCTGAGGAGCCAATTCCTGCCCCTCGGGATTATGACACCAACTGCATCGCAGTGGGCAACCCTTCAAAAACACGGTAGTTCTTATGCCGGGACCGTCATAAATCGAAAATTCTTCTATTGAAAAAACAATTCCTTCCATATCCATTGCTCCACCACTGATAATATTTCATAATAATTATACATTTTTTCGCTTGACACATCAAGAAAAATATTATATAATTATAGCGAAAAGTTAAGATTTTAGAGAGGAATATATGATACACCAAGTAACAAATACAAAATCGAATTTTAATTACAATGCCTATATTTATCAAAATATTGAGTGGACTGCTCATTTTCATGAAAATTTTGAGCTTATACATTGTATGAATGGCACACAAATAATTCATATCGGGCAGGAACAATATGTGTTAAATCAGGGGGAACTGATGTTAATTCCACCCAACAGAGTTCATTTTTTTAAGATTGACTCAAATACACTGGTATGGATCGGTGTTTTTTCGGCAGATCACATTGCTCTGTTTGCTAAACACAATTCAAACAAATTATTTTCCTGCTTCAGATGTGATGAGTGCATCGAATACTATTTGAAAAAAGTGCTGTTTTATCAAGGTACACCTGATCTGTATATACGAAAATCGGCACTCTACGCGATATGCAGCGAGTGCCAGAAAAAAGCAATCATTTTAGACGAAATTACATATTCCCATGTCTTAAATAGAATTTTGGAGTATATATCCCAACATTATCGCACATCAATAACACTGCAAACGGCGGCCGAGGCTTTGGGATATGAATATCATTATTTTTCAAGCTTGTTCCACAAGTACTTTTCGATGAATTTTAAGGAATTTATAAATTTATACAGATATCAAACCGCTTGTGACTTGATGATTCATGAAAAATACAGCCTCACGGAAATTGCTATGGAAAGCGGATTTCAAAGCATAAGGAGTTTTAATGATATTTTTAAAACCCTAAGTGGAGTTACTCCAAGTGAATATAGAGCATCGTTTAAATCAAGCACCGATAATTAAGTGAACATTTATACACAATACCCGTTTAGATTTTGGAAAACTTTTTGTTGATAATCTTTTTTTTGTGTTGACTTTCATTTATTTTTGCGGCATAATAACCACATAAATAAGTTATCGGAGGTTTTGAATGAAAGAAAGACCTAATATAGTAGCACAACGATTGACCGAGCTTCGGGACAGCGTTCACCTCTCGCAAGCAAAGCTTGGAGCAGAGTTGGGACTTCGTCAGCCCGATATTTACAGATACGAAAACGCACACAGTCTTTTCCACCTTACGGAGTTTTGATGTAAAAAGCAATAGGTAATTAAAATGATTAAAATTTGAAATGCAACATTTTAATTCTAATGCGTATGCTTCTAACTTTTTTCTAATAAAAAAGCATAAAACTTGCAAAAATGCCGCAAACCGCACTGTTAAAGGCGATTGGGGCATTTTGGACCAAAAAACGCATAAAATAAGGCTTTTTAAAGGATTTCAACTCCCTTGAAAAGCCCTATTCGGAACTGAAGTTTATCAAATTCAGGCTCTCCCAGAAGCCAGTCGATTATGTACATTCCTTGCGCGACTAGATCAATCATCAATCCGCCGCCGCATTGTTTTTGATTGTAAAAATGAGCTGAAAGCCAGTGATTGTGGCAGTTTCGAAAGCGGACGTGATTTATAGCTCCGATGGTACCGCTGTCTGTAATTTGTTTTACAGTATATGTTCTTCTTTCTCTTTTTTGCGGATAAGAAATAACAAAACGGACCCATTTTTCTTGACCGCTTCTTTGACACGAAGGCAATCCTCTTCCGAGATGCGAGGACTTTTTCAGTAAAGATATGTTTTCCGCTGTTTGCAGCCGCCGTAATCAGGTCTGCGTGACGGTCGGTAGAAGCAAAGACGATTATTGCTTCGGCGTCACTGCTAAGAAGTTCTTCTAATGTGGAAAATTCGTGGATTTGAAACTGTTCCGCAAATTTATGCCTCCATGCTTCATTATCATCATAAAACGCCCACAACCTCTCCTAATTTCTTTGCGTGATTGGTATAGTCGGGCAAGTGTACGGTGCCAGGTTCCTAAAATTGCTGTTTTCATTTAAAATACATTGCCTTTCCGGTTTTCGATAAAGTATAAATAGCTTCCAAGATTTCTAAAACAACGCAGGCTTGTTTGGGGAGTACAGGAGGCGCGCCAATCCTGCGGTGAGCTTTTACAATATGAGGTGCCTTTGATGCGCCACTGTAAAAAGCTGCTTTGCCGGTGCCCAAATCTACCTTAGTATCAATTGGTCTTCCCAATTCTATCTTAGTTAATGGTAATTCTTCTCCTTTGACAAACAAGCCGCTTTTATTCTGCAAAGACGGCAGCTCTCTTTCTGAATCGGGTTGTTGGTGTTGAGAGCCATCTGTTTCCAGCATAATCGTGGAGCCGTTTATCATGACAATCAACGTACAGGCGGATTCTTCCAGAGTAGTTTCGGAAACGCCGTTATCGCTCCAGACGTTGCCGGCTTCCGGATATTCGATGCATTTGTGAGTTTTCCCCAGTACCATGGCGGATTCATAGTTATTCATCAAATAAAGAGTCAGATCAAGAGAATGGGTTGCAATGTCGATAACTGGGCCGCCGCCCTGCTCCTCTTCATTAAGAAATAATGTCTTTCCATACACCACCACGATAGGATGAATGAACCAGTGCATTCACTAGCTGTATAGCTGCTTATTTTTATAATTTCGGTATTATCTCTCACAATCAGAAAATATTAAAAACTAAAAAAAGTCGATTTCCGTAAGGTGATCGACTTTCTTCAATATTCGGTTGGTGCCGGAAGCGGGGGTCGAACCCGCACGGTATCGCTACCACTGGATTTTGAGTCCAGCACGTCTGCCAATTCCATCATTCCGGCGTTATTATAACAAAATCATTATAGCATAGTATTTGGAGAAAGTCAAGGGGGCTTCTGTTCTTTTCACATTAATTTTGAAAATTTTCTTGACAAACCAAACGGAATATGGTATACTTGGAAAACAAAAAAGGAGGCTGGACGATGCGGATTGTAATCGCGATGGATTCATTTAAAGGTAGTCTTTCGGCGGAAGTGTCTTGCCGGGCTGTTGCTGAAGGGTTGCGGCAGGGAATGGCGCAGGTGTCCACAGTATGTTATCCTATGGCGGACGGAGGAGAGGGAACGGTAGCTTGTATGGTATCCGGAGGTCGAGGGAAAACACTGTGCCGAACGGTTTTCGGTCCTTTTGGAGATCTGATTAAGGCCGATTTTGGCATTCTGGACGACGGGAAAACCGGTGTGGTAGAAACAGCATCGGCATCTGGAATTGCGGGTCTGAGACCTGAGATTTTGGATCCCCTGCAGGCGACTACCTACGGAACCGGACAGTTGATTCTGTCAGCGTTGGAGGCTGGGTGCCGAAGGGTAATTGTCGGTTTGGGAGGGAGTGCGACCAATGACGGCGGTATGGGTGCTTTGCAGGCGCTGGGTATTCGGTTTTATGCAGAAGACGGTACTTTGCTTGGCTGGGGCGGTCGGGAAATGGAACGGGTGGCGCACATCGATTGTTCCAGACGAAATGCTCTGTTAGAAGAAGCTGAACTTTTGCTGGCTTGCGATGTAACCAATCCCTTTTTTGGTCCGGAGGGCGCCGCATTTGTTTTTGCTCCTCAGAAGGGTGCTTCCCCCCAGATGACGGAACGTCTAGACTTGGGCTTGCGGAATTTAGCATTTCGTTACCGGGAAGCTTTTGGAACGGATGTTTCCGAATTGCCTGGCAGTGGAGCCGCTGGTGGTCTGTGTGGCGGTCTGGTTGCCGGTTGCGGGGGGATTATTTACGGTGGGTTTGATATTATTGCAGAGACGGTTGGGCTGGTGTCTGCTGTTTCGGACTGTGATTTTGTGATTACCGGAGAAGGGAAGACCGACGGACAAACGCGGTTTGGTAAACTTCCTTATAGGGTTGGCGAGTTGGCTGCCAGGAGCGGGGTTCCCTGTATCTGCGTCAGCGGTGGCGTGGTTCCAGAGGCTGCGAATTTATATGCCTGTGGTGTTACCTGTTTGTTTGATACTACTCTTTTACCCATGTCTGTTTCAGATGCCATGGACCGAGGAGAAGCGTCTCTTCGTTTTGTTAGTCAGAATATCGGTCGACTTCTATCTGTTCAAAAAAAATGATATTAATATTTCTTACCTTTATGCATATATTTTACCTTTTCTTTTTGGCTGAAATTTGTTATACTTACCTTATCAAGTATATGGAGGGACAAAAATGATTCCGCGTAAAGAATACCCCCGTCCTCAGATGGTACGGGATAATTGGATGAATTTAAACGGAACCTGGCAGTTTGAAATGGACGGAAACGACACCGGAATGGAACGTCAGTTGCAAAATAAACCTGTCCTGGATGGAACGATACTGGTGCCGTTTGTTCCAGAAAGCCGTTTGTCTGGTTTAGAAAACAAGGATTTTATGAAAGTTGTTTGGTATAAGCGAATGTTTTCTTTGAAAGAACTTCAAAAGGGAACATTGTTGCTGCATTTTGGAGCTGTCAACTATTCCTGTGATGTATGGATTAATGGGCAGTTTGCTGGAAGTCATGCCGGTGGATATACTCCCTTTATGTTGGATATTACGTCATTGGTATGGGAGGGAGAGAATGCAATTGTAGTCCGGGCTCGTAATGATGTCCGAGACCCGTTGCAGCCTTCAGGAAAACAGTCTCCCCGATACGGAAACTACGGTTGTATGTATGACCGATGTACCGGTATTTGGCAGACTGTTTGGATGGAATGGGTGCCTAAGACCTATATTCAAACCATCAAAATTACTCCCGATCCGGAAAACTCCAGTGTCCATATTCAGGTGCGTCTTTCGGGAAATGGAAACGGGCAAGCCCTGCGGGGAGAAGTGCTTCTGCACGGCTTGCAGGTAGGAACGATTTTTTGCAGTTTCCGGGGTGCAGTGACCGAATGTACAGTGTCTCTTTCTCAGGTGCAGCTTTGGTCCCCGGAAAGTCCTGTGCTTTATGACCTAAGGCTTTCGGTAGGAGAAGATCGAGTGGAATCCTATTTCGGGATGCGCAGTATAGAACTGAAAGACGGTGCATTTCTGTTGAACGGAAAACCGCTTTTTTTGCGTATGGTTCTGGATCAGGGGTATTTCCCTGATGGAATTTATACCCCTTTGGAGGATGAAGCACTTAAAAACGATATTTTGCTTTCCAAAAAGCTGGGATTTCTAGGTGCGCGAATGCATATGAAGGTATTTGAACCCAGATTTATTTACTGGGCGGATCGTTTGGGTTATCTTTTGTGGGGCGAATATCCCAATTGGGGACTGGACGATACCCGACCGGAAGCTCTTCTGTCCATGCTTCCGGAATGGCTTGAGGAGGTACGGAGGGATTATAACAGTCCGGCAATCATCGGTTGGTGTCCTTTTAACGAAACAGCCCAAGCGCGGATTCCCCGTCTGTACGAAACTGTTTATGCGGCAACTCGTGCCTATGATGCTATGCGGCCTATTATTGACAGTAGCGGGTGGACGCATGCCGGAGCAGTTTCCGATATGTATGATGTTCATAACTATGAACAGGACCCCACGTTGTTTGCCAAAAAATTTCAATCTCTTCTTACCGGAGATGGGGCGGTTTATGTAAATTTTCCGGAGCAGGAATGTTATCATGGACAACCATATTGGGTTTCGGAGTTTGGGGGAATTCACTGGGATCCTGTTCATATGGAGGCAGAAAAAACTACGTCTTGGGGGTACGGAAAATCTCCCCAATCTATAGAAGAGTTCTATGCCCGTCTGGAGGGGCTGGTCGCGGCTCTGACTGACCATCCGAAAATCTGTGGATATTGCTATACACAGTTGACTGATGTGTATCAGGAAAAGAACGGGTTGTACAAATTTGACCGTGGTGAAAAATTTGACTCAGAGCGTCTGCGAAAGATTTTTTCCCGCAAAGCAGCAATCGAAAATTAAAAAAATCAGGCGATTTCAAAAGAATCGCCTGATTTTTTTTTTACAAGACGGAATCTTGCAGGGCCTGTCTGCATATGGATATAGGGAGCCGGACTCTTGTCCGGGTTCGGGACAGGAAGAGAGAGGAGACGTTTTGCATGGAAAAGAAAAAATATCGGATTATGGCTCTAGTTACGGCGCTTGCTGGATATGCGGGGGGGATTCTTTCTGCGTTTTTTGCCAGCGAGGAGTCTCGGAAACAAATGGAGGAAATGGTATCCCTTCTTTTCTCCGGAACTTCAGACGGCGATTTTCTGTCTGCTTTTTGTTCCGGACCGTTGTTTGTTCTTGCGGAGGTTTGTGCTGGTCTGTTTTTATTTGGATTTGTATTGATTTTTCCTATTTTATTTTTTAAAACCTACGGTCTTGGGTATTCCGCAGGTATGTGTTATGCCGTACTCGGTTCAAAGGGCATTCTCACGGTGCTTTTCGGTATTTTTCCTTCCGGTGTTTTAGTTGCGGTTTTAATGGTTACGGCGGCGGAGGATGCATTTCCTTTCAGTCTGTCTTTTTTGAAAAAAAAGAGGACTGCCGGGTATCTTCTTGTGGACGGTATCAAAGTTGGTGGTCTTCCGGAACCTACCGAAGCTCCGGTTACGGAGGAAAAGGCGTCATTTGCGTTGGAGCGTTATCTGACACGGGGATTATTGCTGGTTTTGCTTAGTTGCGCTTCTATTCTGGCCGATTTGTATATTAGTCCTTTTTTGTTGAATTTAACTGCCGGTTGGATGTAAAATCGGTAATTTTTTGACACTTGAAGATTTCTCTTGACAACCCTTTCGATTTTATGGTATAATATAAAAAATTGGAGGGGTAGTCTGTGGGGATTTTTAATCATTATTTAAAAGAAGGCGCTGGAGTCAGTAAGGACCAGGCAGTAGAAACTTCTCCGGTCAAACGCTTTTTCCAGGTATTTGCGCACCGGTTCTGGCAGTTGATTGTCTTAAATCTTTTGTACCTTTTGGCTTGTGTTCCTGTTGTAACAATTGGCCCTGCTACCGCAGCTATGAACTATGTCTGTCGGAATTTTTCCCAACGGAAGCCGGTAGATTTTTTCAGTGATTTTGTTTTGAAGTGCAAAGAGCATTTCCGGCAGGGTATTGCTGTCTGGGGGGTACAGACGGTTTCCGTTGTTCTGCTGGTGTTTGCTATCCAACTATGGTCCGACCCAACTTTAGGCGCCTTTATGCCCTCCGCGCTTCGGACGGTTGCCTTGGTTGTTTTGTTCCTTTTTGGATACTTGGTTCTTTGTGCCGGATTTTATATCTACCCCATGATGGTTTCCTTTGATTTGTCTTTGTGGCAACTGTTTAAGAACAGTATGATTTTTTCTATGTACAAGATTGGCCAAAATCTGGCTATGGCCTTGTTTTCTGTTGTTATTTACGGTTTGTGCATTTTCTTCTGGCCGGCATCGTTTCCGGTTCTTCTGTTCCTTGCCTTTACGCTTGTGGCTTTTTTCAATAATTTTTGGGTGTATCCTTTGCTGGAAAAGTATATCGCTTTGCCGGAAGATACCAAGGAAGCGGAAGAGGAGTCGGTCTTTGAGGACAATCTTTAAGAACAAGTATAATTATCGTCCCCTTTACATATGTTGGAAAGGGGACGAATTGTTTCCGGAACCGAAATGAAAGAAAAGAGGATTTAGTATGAAAAAATGGATTGCGGTCTGCTTGTGTTTTCTTGTTTTTTTTACAGGAAATGTGTGCCTGAGCGCTTCAGACGGTTACGACATACTTTCGTTGCAGCAATATTTGGAAAGCATGGCGCCCGCGACATTGACGACCGAATTAAACTTGGACGCGCAGGGGGCCGTACTGATGGAGGCGTCTACGGGAAAAATTCTATATTCTTTTCAATCAGATAAAAAGCTTTATCCTGCCAGTGTAACCAAAGTGATGACTATGCTGCTGGTGATGGAAGCTCTTGACAGTGGAAAAATTGCTGAAACGGATGAGGTTACTGCATCTCAGAATGCGGCATCTATGGGCGGGTCTCAGATTTATCTGGAGGTTGGCGAGGTAATGACTGTGCAGGAGCTGCTAAAGGCTGTTGCCATTAACAGTGCCAATGATGCTGCCGTTGCTCTAGCTGAATTTGTGTGTGGCAGCGAAATGGAGTTTGTAGCGGCGATGAACCGGAAAGCGTCAGAATTGGGTGCGATCAATACCTGTTTTATGAATCCAAATGGGCTACATGACGAAGGGCATTATACCTGTGCATATGATATTGCTTTGTTTACCCGGGAATTGCTGACTGCTCACCCCGGTATTCTTTCCTATACCGGAATCTGGATGGATAGCTTACGAAACGGGACCTTTGGTCTTGCTAATACTAATAAACTGCTCCGGACTTATTCCGGTATGACCGGAATGAAAACTGGATATACCAAAGAGGCCGGACACTGTCTGAGCGGTACGGCTTCTCGGAATGGGATGGACCTGATTGCTGTTGTGCTGGGCGCTGCAGATTCTAAAGCCCGGTTTGCTTCGGTAGCGCAGCTGTTAGATTACGGATTTGCGAACTATCAGGTGGTCAGCCGACAGGCAGATCCGATTGCTCCAGTGCCGGTAACAAAAGGGAAAACTAGTCAGGTAACCGTCCGGGTCAATGAATCTCTTTCGGTGGTTTTACCAAAAGGAAAAGTAGGGGAGATTACCAGCGAGGTTGTTTTGGAACCTACAATTGTTGCGCCTGTTCAGGCCGGACAGCAGGTTGGTACACTGATTTTTCGTTTGGATGGAGTTGAACTGAAGTCCTGTCCAATTGTTGCCGCAGAGACCGTGGAAAAGGCAGGATTCCTTGATTATCTCGGCCGTATTTGGCAACGTTTGATTTAACCGAATTTCAAAAGAAACCGCAGGATGCCTATCCCTTCGGTTTCTTTTTTTTCTTTTTTGTGGCGTACATTTGCGCAGAAATTTGAAATAAAAACGAAAACAAAATTCCGCCGCCTAATGCCAAGAACGCTGTTGCATTCTGATACAGCCAAACCATTGCAACCGCTCCTTTCTTTCTTGATTGTTTCCTGTTTTTGGGAAAATATACGTATAAATGCTCTAGGAACGGAAAAAATAGAAAAAAACGGGAAAGGAGAAAAGAGGATTGTGGCAATTGCGCTGATCCGGACGGTTATTTTATATGTGGTTACCATGGTTGCTGTACGTTGTATGGGCAAACGGCAATTGGGAGAACTGGAACCAATGGAACTGGTGATAACTTTTTTAATTTCGGACCTTGCAACTCTGCC
The DNA here is from genome assembly GCA_944386295.1 of uncultured Clostridia bacterium. GTDB lineage: Bacteria > Bacillota > Clostridia > Oscillospirales > UBA644 > CALXAO01. Next base: position 10,509 of record CALXAO010000044.1, read on the forward strand.
AATGCAGGATTTGGAAGCTCCTTTGCTGAACAGCATTGTCCCCATTGCCGCGTTGGTTCTTTTGGAAATTTTTACTTCGGTTCTTTCCATGAAATGCTCCTGGCTTCACCGAATTATGAGTGGACGATATACACTTCTGATTAATGAAGGAAAACTAAATCAAACTGAGCTAAAAAGGTCCCATATGACGGTTGAGGAAGTAATGGAGGAGTTGCGTCAGAGTGGTATACTGACGTTGGAACAGGTACGGTATTGTGTTCTGGAAACCGGAGGAAAAATCAGTGTACTGTCGGTGGACGAGGCAGAGGCAGATAGTCTGCCATTGATGCTAATTGCGGACGGCAAGATGCTGCGGCAGAATCTGCAGACGGCCGGTTTGTCCAAAGCTGATCTACAAACCATACTAAAAGAACAGGGGATTCAAAAAATTCGAGACGTATTTTTGCTTTATACCGTTCAGGGAAAATACACCTGTATCCGGAGGAATATAAAATGACACTTCGTACCGTGTTTGCACTGCTGGGTGCTTTCCTTCTAATTTTTCTTACGTTCTGGAGTGTGTCTTGGATAGAAGAAAGTACTGCAGATTTGGCAAAGGATCTGGACTACGCTATAGAAGCGCTACAAACGGAAAATTCTACTGAAGCCACCCGTGCATTTTCAGATTTTTCCCAGAAATTTTCTGGAAAACGAGCATTTCTTTCTTTATTTGTTAGTGATACGCGGATTCATGAAGTTGAGGTTTCTTCCGCAAAGGTTCAGCGGATGCTGGGAGAGGAGGAATTTGCTATGGCACTTGAAAATTTACAGGAGCTAAAAGAAAATATTTTAGAGATTTACGCTGCATTTGTTGTCAGTGGAGAAAATATTTTCTAAAATTTGAATTAATGTTAAAATTGCTTCTTGACAAAATAATACCGCATGGTGTATAATATTGCTGTATGTGTAATGAAAGGAAGTTACTGTTGTGAACAACGAATTGTTGAATAAATTCCTGGATCTTTACGGCGGCAGCGATTCCAATGTACGGATGTTTGTTTCTCCTGGGCGGGTGAACCTGATTGGAGAGCATACTGATTATAACGGCGGTTATGTGTTCCCTGCTGCCTTGGAGCAAGCGTCTCATATTTTGGTCCGTCGAACCGATACTGGAAAAATCCGTTTGGCGGCGACTGACCTTCCTGACCGGGTGGAATTGGATATTAACCGGCTGGACCAGTACCGGGATTTGAAGTGGGGCAATTATCAGGCTGGAGTGGCTTATGTTTTACAGCAGGCGGGATATACTATTTGTTCCTGCGATATTCTTTATCATGACACGGTTCCTCTGGGGGCCGGGCTGTCCAGCTCTGCTGCCATTGAAGTGGTTATGGCGCTGACATTGGCTACTTTCAGTAATGAGGAAAACGGGATTGAAACTCCGGTGGATATGATTGAAATGGCAAAGCTTGCCCAGCAGGCAGAAATCACTTACTGCGGCGTAAATTGCGGTATTATGGATCAGTTCGCTAGTGCTATGGGAAGAAAAGACCATGCGATTTTCCTGGACTGCAAAACCTTGGATTTCAAATATGTTCCTCTTGTCTTGAACGGGTACAAAATTATTATTGGAAATACCAATAAAAAGCGCGGTTTGGCCGATTCCAAATACAACGAACGGCGTAGTGAGTGTGAAGCCGCAATGGAGCATCTGAAAATTGCTTATCCGGATGCGGATTGTCTCCGTGCTGTTAGTGTGGAACAGTTCGAGGATGCAAAAACTTTGATTCAGGATGAAGTACAGCGCAGACGGGCTGAACATGTTATTTACGAATGTGACAGGGTATTAAAGTCCATTGATGCGCTCAACAAGGGGGATTTGCACTCCTTTGGTCATTTGATGACAGCTTCCCATATTTCTCTACGGGATCTTTATGAGGTTACTGGGCTGAATCTGGATGTTATGGTAGAGGAATCTCTGAAAATTGAAGGATGTATTGGCTCCCGGATGACCGGTGCCGGTTTCGGTGGCTGTACGGTGAGTATTGTCGCAGAAGATGCTGTGGAGCGTTTCGTTGCTTTGGTAGGTGAAAATTACGAAAAGCGTACCGGAATTCGTCCTTCCTTTTACATTTCTCAGGCTGCAGACGGCGGTCGAGAAGTGAAATAATCAGGAAATTTCTAGTTTTGCTCTTGACTTTTTTTTAATATGTGATATAATAAATTGATTACAAAGGAGATCAAATCATGCTGTTTCTGGATATCAATGATTTTATGAAATCAGATGAGCCAGTACTTGCATTTGATTTTGCCGTGGATTTGTCTCAATTGGATGATGCTTTTTCCGCAGTATCGATTTCTGGAAAAATCAAAAATGTGGCCGGTGTGTTCCGGTTCTCTGCTACGGTTCAGGGGCAATATGCTACTGTTTGCGACCGTTGTTTGGATCCGGTGCTTTTGGACTTGACCGCGGTGTTAGATACGGTGATTGCGCCGGAGCGATCGGAAGATGATTCTGTAATAGTAACGGACGGAAGGATCGATTTGTGTCGGACTATCTATGATGCCCTGGTTCTGTCTTTGCCGTCTAAAATTCTTTGCTGTCCGGATTGCCGTGGATTGTGCAGTATGTGTGGTCGGAATTTAAATGATGAGAATTGCGAATGTTTCCACGGAACAGCCGATTCACCGTTGGTTGTTTCCGAGTAATTCTGAAGATATAAATTAAAAATAGGAGGTGTCACCCTATGATTGCACCGAAGAGAAAAATCTCCAAACAGAGAAAACATAAGAGACGCTCCAGCGTTTGGAAGCTGGATATGCCCGGTATGGTAAAATGTCCGAATTGCGGTGAATTTTATCTTTCTCACAGAGTTTGCAAAAGCTGCGGCTTTTACAATGGGAAGCAGGTCATTAAGGTCAATAAGGAAGCTGAGGCCTAACCGAAAGTTTGATACTGTGCATACACAAGGGGAAACATTTTTTCGCTTTCGGGGGAAAGATGTTTCCCATTATCTTGTTGCAAAACTTTCCGGCAAACCTGGTTTCAGGAAAGGAGAAAAAATGAAATTACTTATTATTCGTCACGGGGCTCCTGATTATGAACGGGATACGTTGACAGCGCAGGGCTGGCGGGAAGCGCAGTTGCTTTCCGACCGCTTAATTCAGATGAGGGTTGACCGGATTTATTGCTCGCCGTTGGGGCGTGCACAAGATACGGCGTTGCCTACAATTCAAAAAACGGGAATTCAGCCTGTGGTTTTGGATTGGCTGCGAGAATTCGATCGTCGAATGCCGGGAGATCTAAAAAAAGATTGCCCATGGCATTTACCTCCGTCCTTTTGGGCATCTCGGCCGGAATATCTGAATATAGATCAATGGGACAGTACTGAGCCGTATCTGGATTCTGCGCTGGTACAGAGTTATCGAGAAGACGGTGCGGCACTGGATCGGTTATTGGCAGAATTCGGTTATATACGCAACGGAGTTGGTTTTGACATTCTTCCGGAATTTCGTTTTCGAAACGAAACAATTGCGCTGTTCTGTCATTTGGGGAAAGGACTTGCATTGCTGTCTTATCTTTTACATATTCCGCTTCCTCTATGCTGGCATGTGTTTTGGCTGCCGACTTCTTCTGTGACGGAAATATTTTTGGAGCGTCATCCCCAAAACCGGGACTACGCCGTTGCCCGTTGCGGGGCGTTAAGCAGCGTTTCTCATCTGGATGGTGCGGGGGTAACACGCTGTACTTCCGGCTTACTGATGCCGCTGGAAGGAATTACTGAAGATACGCAGCTCTCCTGAGACAGAAAGGAAAATTATATTTTGGCAAAAATTAAAGTTGTTTACAAAAACAGCCCTTTTTATCGTAAAGTCCGCATTGGTGATGAACTGATTTCCATCAACGAAAAAACAGTTCACGATGTGTTGGACTATCTGTTTTTTTTGGCGGATGACGGTCCTGTGACATTGACAGTACGGCGGAACGGAAAGTTGATGAAATTTTCTGAAGAAATAACTGAGGGAGATCTGCGACTGGAGTTTGAAGAGTACTTAATGGATGAACATCGCAGCTGTAAAAACAAATGTGTTTTCTGTTTTATTGACCAGCTGCCCAAAGGAATGCGCCCTACGCTATATTACAAGGACGACGATTTCCGGTTGTCCCTGCTCTGTGGGAATTATGTGACGCTGACTAACCTTTCTGAAGAGGATGTGGAACGAATCCTTGCGCTGAAAGTTTCGCCTTTGAATGTGTCGGTTCACACTACTGAGCCGGAGCTTCGGGTGCAGATGATGCAGAATCCAAGGGCTGGAGAGTTGTTTCCGCTTCTGAAGCGCTTTGCAGAAGCCGGAATTAATCTCCGGGGACAGATTGTTCTTTGTCCGGAACTTAATGATGGAGCACATTTGGACCGAACAATGGCTGACCTAAAAACGTTATTTCCCGCAGTTTCCAGTGTTTCTGTGGTTCCGGTTGGTCTGACCCGATACCGGAAAGGACTTGCATCGCTGCGTTCTTTTACATCTGCGGAAGCCGCTACAGTTTTGGAGCAGATTCACCGGATGGGGGATCAATGCCGGAAAGAATTGGGTACCCGCTTGTTCTATCCGTCGGACGAATGGTACCTAAAAGCCGGAATACCGTTGCCAGGGTATGATTTTTACGAGGATTTTGAGCAACTGGAAAATGGGGTTGGCATGCTAATTTCCTTTGCGCAGGAATTTAATGATGTATTTCGTCCCATGGCTAAATTTACACGGCCTGTTCGGGTTTCTATTGCTACTGGTCAAGCGACCGATGATTTTATGAACCGGATAATTAATACGCTGAAAAAAAAGTGTTCCGATTTGCAGTGTCCTGTATATCCGATTCGAAATGATTTCTTTGGACCGGAAATTACGGTGACTGGTTTGATTACCGGTCAGGACCTAATTGCACAACTGCGTGGGAAGGAATTGGGGGATGCTCTTTTGTTACCGTCATCCATGCTGAGGGAAGATCGATTTCTGGACGATATTTCTGTAAAAGATGCAGAACGGGCCTTAGGAGTAAAAATCAGGGTTACGAATGGTTCTGCGGAAGATTTGATTGAAATTATATTGAAATCAGCCCGCCGTTGCTGATGCTGGTGTGGGCGGGCAGAAAAGGGGGATCCCAAAAATGGCCAATCCCATTGTGGCTGTCGTAGGCCGTCCCAACGTGGGAAAATCTACGCTTTTTAACAAAATTATTGGCCAGCGGCTGTCAATAGTGGAAGATACTCCCGGAGTCACCCGGGATCGAATCTACTGTGACAGCGAATGGCGGGGGCGAAGTTTTACCTTGGTAGATACCGGGGGAATTGAGCCTTACAGTAATGACCTGGTCCTTTTGCAAATGCGCCGTCAGGCTCAAATTGCTATTGATACGGCGGATGTTGTAATTTTTGTGACCGATTTGAAAACCGGTGTGACAGAGTCGGACAACGAAGTCGCGCAGATGCTGCTACGTGCCAAAAAAAATATTGTTCTTTGTGTCAATAAAGTAGACCATCCCGGAGAAAATCCGCCGGAGTTGTATGAATTTTATAATTTGGGCTTAGGGGATCCGTACCCGGTTTCTTCCACCCATGGGTTGGGAATTGGCGAACTGTTGGATGCAGTGTATGCTCATTTGGAGCACTGGGAAGACGATGAAAAGGACTCGGATGCAGTCAAAGTGGCGCTTATTGGCCGTCCCAATGTGGGAAAATCTTCTCTGGTGAATTTTATGCTGGGGGAGAAGCGAATGATTGTGTCTGACGTTCCAGGTACTACCCGGGATGCTGTGGATACTATAAAAAAAACGCCTTACGGAAACTATATTTTTATTGATACTGCTGGAATTCGTAAGAAAAATAAGGTATATGATAATGTAGAGCACTACAGTGTGCTTCGGTCTTATATGGCTGTTGACCGTGCGGACGTTGTTCTGATTTTGATTGATGCTACCGATGGTATTACCGAGCAGGATGTTCGAATTGCCGGGTTTGCTCATGAGAGGGGAAAGGCTTCTGTTGTTGTTGTGAATAAGTGGGATCTTGTGGAAAAAAATAACCGCACGATGGACGAAATGAAAACTCAGATTTTAGAAGACTTAAAGTATATGTCTTATGCACCGGTATTGTTTATTTCTGCCAAAACTGGACAGCGTGTGGAAAAACTGTATGAATTGATCCGTTTTGTCCGCCAACAACATTCTATGAGGATTTCCACCGGAGTTCTCAACGACGTACTTGCCGATTGTATTGCGAGAGTTCAGCCTCCTACCGATAAAGGAAAACGGTTGAAACTGATGTACATGACGCAGGCTTCTACCAATCCGCCTACATTTGTTATTTTTGTCAACGACGCGCCGCTGTTCCATTTTTCTTATCAGCGGTATATTGAAAATCAGTTGCGGGAATCCTTTGGTCTTTCCGGAACACCGATTCGGATTGTTATTCGGGAAAGGGGAGAAAAATAACTGTGTCTTATTTAAGTATGTTATTGATTTTTATTTGCGGTTATCTGATAGGCAGTGTGAATTTGTCAATTCTGGTATCCCGTTTTGTGGGAAAGGTGGATATTCGAACCAAAGGCAGCGGCAATGCTGGAGGAACCAATGTCAGTCGTGTTATGGGGGCCAAATGGGGAATCGGTGTTATTGTTTTGGAAATTCTAAAAGCGGTGCTTTTGGGTCTTTTTGCTAAATTTGTTTTTCCGGTGGACCCTTTTGCGCTTGGGGCTATCGGTCCAGACCTGAGCGGTGCTTTTGCGCTGTTTGGATGTCTTCTGGGAAATATGTATCCCTGCTTTCATAAATTTAAAGGCGGAAAAGGTGTAACTACTTGCGGTGCCGTTATGGTTGTTTTGGATTACCGGGTTTTTCTAATTCTTTTAAGTATTTTTCTGATTGTTATGCTCCTTTCCCGGATGGTTTCTCTTGGGTCAATCTGCGCAGCGACGGCAATGCCCTTTTCAGTGTTGTTTCTGTATTGGGGACAGTCCTATGCGTGGAGCTTGGTGCTCATTACCGGGTTGATGGCTGCCGGTTTGATTTTTCGGCATACTTCCAATGTGAGACGAATTTTAGCTGGAACAGAAAACAAAATTTTTTCGAAAAAGAAATAAAAAACCGCGTCCTCTGAATATTTCTGAACTGCACTAAATTGTACGGACAGCACAAAAACACCGTTTATGGTAGTAAAGAAATAAAATTTAAGCAACATGCTGACTTCGCATTTTATGAGGAGTCAGTTTTGTTTTAAGTTGAATTTGCTCGTTATTGTAGAAACGGATGTATGGCTCGCCTCCTGATAGGTTTGAAGCTTGGCTCTGTAAATACTGTTGAGAAAAAATTTTCAGCTAAAGCTTTGAGCAGTGTATTGAAAGCCTTGGTCACTGTGGAACTGCAACTCTGCGGTGACCTTCTCTTTTTTTCTTAACTGCTCGTACGGTTGAAAGCGGTCTTGTACGCAACATAAATCTCGGATAATTGAAAGATACAGTACGCCTTGCTTTGTGTGTCCGTAACTCACTTTTGATTTGGTTTGAAGTCTCCCGAAGTACTGTCTTTAGATTGGGGTTGCATTCAAGCCATATATGTACAACGATCCTGACATTCTCATATCTTTTCGGCAAGCGGGAGGTCTTTTGCA